>DASYAJ010000365.1:0-7174 GCA_036501405.1 Kapaibacterium sp. (SeqCode) | reverse complement strand
TTCTTCGACGATATGCCAGTAAAAAGTCTCTATCTTCGCTTTGGTGCGAAGATCGAGAATGCCGAGATCGAAGGCATTCTGTGAATCGTCTTTTATTTGCAGCGTATCGTGCAGTGCCTCGCGCGGATTTTCTTCGAGCCGCTCTTTAATTCTTTGCAGTTCCTTGATCCATTTGTGATCGCCTTGCTTCACAGAAAGATCGTACTCCGCTTTTGTTTTTTCAATCGCGCCGAACACCTGCACCACCAACAGCGAGTGATGCGCCACAATTGCGCGACCAGATTCCGAGACAATATGCGGATGCGGCACCGCTTCCTCATCGCAGACGTCCATGATATTATAGACGGTGTCGGCCGCATATTCCTCCATCGTATAATTCGTGGAGGAGTGAAAGCTCGTGCGGCTGCCATCGTAATCGACGCCCAAGCCGCCGCCGACATCGATATATTTAATTCCAGTGAGGCCCATTTTTACGAGCTTCGCATAATAGCGCGCGGCTTCGCGAGTCGCGCGTTTGATCGAAAGAATATCCGGAATTTGGCTCCCAATATGAAAATGCACCAGTTGCAGCGAATCGAGCGCCTTTGCTTGCTCTAAATATTCGATTGCCTCGACCAGGTCCATCGTCGAAAGACCGAACTTTGCGGACTCGCCACCGGAGGTCGCCCAAATGCCGGTGCTCTTTGCCGCAAGCCGAATGCGGACGCCGATAATCGGCTTCACGCCGATTTCCTTCCCAACTTCGATGATCGATTTTACCTCTTCGACCTTCTCGGCAATCATAATCACTTTCTTGCCGAGCTTATTGCCCAAAAGCGCCGTGCGGATGAACGCCGTATCTTTATAGCCGTTGCAAATAATAACCGAATCGTTGGTGTGGTGCGTCGCGAGCGCCGCGAAGAGTTCCGGTTTCGATCCGGCTTCGAGGCCATAATGGAACGGGCGTCCGGCGTCCTCGATTTCTTCGACGACCTCCCGAAGCTGATTTACTTTGATTGGAAAGACTCCGAAATACTTCCCGCCGTAATTGGTTTCTTTGATGGCATCGCTGAATCCTTTGTTGAGCGTTACGACGCGGTCGCGGAGCAGGTCCTGAAAGCGGATGACGAGTGGGAACCGAAGATTCCACTCTTCCGCGTCTTTCAGGACGTCCATCACATCGATGGTCGCGCCTTGTTCGCGGGCGGGAGAAATCGTGACATGGCCCTTTTCGTTAATGCCGAAATATCCGAGGCCCCAGCGGTCGATGTTATAGGTTTCGTAGGCATCGTCGATGGTCCATTCCGTTTTTGGAATGAAATCGGCAAGCGTGAACTCGCGAGTCGAATCGTGGCCATGACCATTCGATGCGTATTCACGCGGTTCAACGAGCTGCTGCTCGTGAGAAAGGAGTTGTTCGGGCAATGCTATAGATGTGTTAAGAGATAATGCAGGTAGGTGGCCATCAAACAGCAAGAACTGGAAATCAGTGCAATCCGATAACTTTCCGTTTCATTTTTTATTGTCATTCCCCCGAATGCGGGAATCCAGCTCTATATTAGTAATGCTCTTCGCGGGAATGACAGAGAAAAAACTTTTTGTTCTATTCCTGCAACTTTCCTCTCTGCTCCAGTCATATTACCTTATCATTACCTTTTAACGAAATACCATGAACACACTTCATCGCATCCTTCCCATCTTTTTCGCTCTCGCTCTCTTCGCGGCCTGCAAAAGTTCGACACAAATTATTGAAAATGAGGTCGGCATTATTCGCGGCTCAGTTCAACCCTACGAAAACTGCCAGCCGTTACCGAATCGTTCCGGCGCAACCGTTTCTATTCAGGGAACTTCTCTCTCGACCACTTCCGACACGGTCGGGAATTGGATGATATCGAATGTCCCGGCGGGTATCTATAATATTCTCATCACCAAGCCTGGTTTTGATACCGATCTCATCACACAAGACCAGTTCAGCGGAGCTGGGACGCAATTTCAGGAAGGTCAGCAGATCCATTTGGAGACCCTTCTACCCGATTCAGTCCTTATTACTTCCATTCAAGTAACGAAGATGGATTCGATCCGATACAGAGGAGATTCGGTCGTGAATATAAGGGACTCGCTTGGGCGCTTGACGGGTGATTCCATCAATTACTATCTCTATGATACTATTGGATATGAATATCCTTTAACCGTTACGTTCACGATGCAGGGACCGGATTCGGCAATTTATTTTACACGGACGTTGGCAGACATGACTCACGACACAACACTTTCACTTTATTATTATAATCCGTACTTCTACAACGGTGCTACAATCGCTCGAAATAATAGTATTACACTCTCAACGACCATGTTTACATTACTTGATGATAAAGGAGGGTTCGAGGGATATCCGCATCCCGGGGATACGATTGTGATCTCCACAATACCTACTCCATCATGTCAAGGTAGAAAGGTAATCGTTCTTTCCAAAAGTTTTGTACTACCCTGATAAATTGAATTATCGATTCCATGCATGACTGACGCTCGCCAGCGCGCGTTTCTGGAACTGCTGGAGCCGGTGTACGACCGGCTCTCTCGCTACGCGCTGGCCGTGACGAAAAATGAGATGGATGGCGAAGACCTGACTAGCGCTACGGTGCTGGCGGCGTATGAAGCCTTCGAGAAATATACGAACGATGCGCCCTTCCTGCATTATCTCCTCAAAATTGCATCGCGTTTGAATAAGCGGCAGCGATTTCGAGAGCGCAAGAGAGTTCCATTCGATGAAGAACAGGCACTCTTGCAAAAAGACGGTGGAACTTCTCCAGAAACGGCCGCTGAAATTCGAATTGTGATGGATGCACTGCAAACATTACCCGAAAAAATGCGCGAGACCGTCGTGCTGTTCGATATCTCGGATCTTTCGCTCGAAGAAATTCACCGCTTGCAGGGTGGTTCGCTTTCGGGCGTGAAATCGCGGCTGAAACGAGGACGCGAACGCTTGGCACAAACGCTCGGTGTGGAATCTCCGGTCCAAAAAGCTTCGCAGCAAGAATCCACTCCACCCGCTGCCACAGAACATGAACTTCCCTTTTTATTGACGATGGAGGAACGGTATGTCTGACAAGAATTACCAGCGGTCGATGGATGCGCTGCGCAACCGCGCCGTGCGTCCGCCGTTTTCAAAGATGGCGCGGCTTATCGAGCGTTCGCCCGAACGGGTTCCCGTCCTTTTCCCCCTACTGCCGAAAATTCTTATGCCGATCGCGGTCGTGGGAATGGTTACCGTCTGGGCATTTGTGTTTCGCGGATCGTTTTCTTCGCATTTGCCGCGCGAGAAAAATTATACTGCCGATGCTTCTCCTCACGAACGAATAGATGCCGCGCGGACTTCCTCTGGAACGGCTTCACCCTCGTGGAGTGCGGCGCCCTCGGCGCAACCAAAGGTGGAGAAACAAGAAGCAATACTATATAAACAAGAATCGGGTAGGTTAGCAGCCTTGTCGCCAAAGGCGGGGACCACGATTGCTCTCACGAATGCGGAGACGGTTGTACCTGGATCGCCATCTTCGTCGGACATTATCGCTTGGGCAGAAGTTCCTTGTTCGATTACACGCTGCACGGTCCGCGAGCGCGCACTCGCATCCCCAGCAGAGCGGATTCCCGAGCCGCTCCTGCCTTCGCATTCGAATGCGGAGGATGCGGGAATGTTTTTCGCCACATTCGATTTTGCGGGTTCCCACCAGTTCACCGGGAACGCCGCACTTCGGCAATCGTCATTCACCGATGCGCTCGTAGGAATCGGGTATCGGTTCTCGGAACGATCTTCGATTAAAATGATCGGCGGCGAGGAATTGTTTGCGGTTCCCAACGGGACGACGGTCAATTCCATTTATTTTAAGGATACCACCATCGTTAACGATAGTGTTCACTATCAGAATGTGCTCGGCGAAATTTCGAGCGCAAATACACCGAGCACCGTTCGGACCTATTGGCTCGGAGCGAGCTATCGTTATACCTTTAGCGGAGCCACAAATCCCAGCCCCTTCGAGCCGTTCGCCGAAGTTCTTGCTGGCGGTGCAGTGCAAGGGGTAATCACTGGAGTATCGGCCGGTGCGACGCTCTTCTCAACCTATCCGCTTTCGTTCGAAGCAGGCGCGTTCTTTCGTGCGCTCATTCCCATCGGCGGGAACGCGCTCACGAAATATGGCGGTGAGATCGAAATGACATACTGGTGGTGAAGGCGGTTCTTTACCTCGTTTCTCTCGGTTACAATTGGGCATAGTGTCTGCTGAGACATGATGGCGACCAAAGGATGAAGTATTCCGCAACATCTTCCCTTTGTCCAATGTTGTGCTTTGAACCACCAATTCTTATCATCGACTTGGCTGTTGGTTCACTTAGGCAGTATGGATCTATCGAAAAAAAACTTTCTCATCCTTTCGCTCGACCGCTTCGAGCAGCTCCGCACGATGGGAACGAAAACATTCGAGCAATTGAACGAAGCAGATATTCATTGGTCGCCGGACGCGGAATCGAATTCGATTGCGGTTATCGTGCAGCATCTCTCGGGCAACATGCTCTCGCGGTTTACCGATTTTCTGACAAGCGATGGCGAAAAGCCCACCCGCCATCGCGATGAAGAATTTATCGAGCAACGCCTCACGCTCGATGCATTAAAAAAATATTGGGAACTGGGATGGAGTTGTGTCTTTGCGGCACTCGCGCCGCTCACCATTTCGGACATGGATAAAGAAGTGTTCATTCGCGGCGAGTCGCACACAGTAATGGAAGCGATCCTTCGTCAACTGAGCCATTATGCGTATCATGTGGGCCAAATTGTTTACATCGCGAAGCATTTGAAGAGTTCCGAATGGAAGACGCTTTCCATCTCACGAAGCAAATCAGAGGAATATAACAATTCCATGAAGCACAATTAAGCAATATGGACGGCCCAATTATTGTCATCAGGATAGGCAATATTATCTTGTATTGCAAATGAAACAACGATCAATTTTCACATGGATCGCGGCGATGGGAATGATTCTCGCGGCGGCATTTTCGAATTCCACGGCGTCGGCACAGGTGCCGGGCGCGATCATTAGCGCGGGCGCGCTTGGCGGGTATCAATCGACGAGTCGGGCCGATATGGGTTCCGGCGATTACTATTCCATTCGCGGTTCGTTCACCAGTTTGTTCGCGGAACTCCGCCATACCGATTGGGGCAATGCATCGAACGGCATTCACGAAAACGGCCTTTTGGCGGGAGCCGACATTTCGCTTCTTCATATCATGTTTTCTGGCGCGGTAGGAATTGGAAGTTGTAAATATCAAGCAGCCAGTGTTGGAGGGTCTGAAACGGGCCCGGAACTCATCCCACCACCTGTTTCCTATAATTCCCTGATTTACGAAGCGCAGGCGATGTACCAATTCGATATTGTTGCGGGAATGATTACCGCCGGTATCGGCGTGAACTATACGGCGGAGTCGAACAACACGGCACCCATCAGTGGCTGGGGCGGTGTGGCTTCGGTGAGTGTGGGACTATAGTTGGACTCAGATGTTTGGGATAGATGGGATACTTCCGCCTCTTATGAGCGTCCTTGCGTTGTTTCTTCAAGTTTTATTTCCGAGGACGATCTCCCCGAAAGGCGATCTAAAAGAAAGCTATCTTCCTGCAATGCCCGGAAATTAATTCGCACGGAAAATGATTGTAGGGTTGTCTATTCCGTAGCTTGCGAATGCTTCTGCTTGCTCGTCGTTGGTCGCTCGGTCTTGTGGCTGCGTTTTTCGCGGTCGGGGTGCTCCATGCCCAAAGCTGGAAGAAGATCGGAACCCTTCCCGTCGGTTCGGATTTGCGCTGCGCTTATTTCTGGGATGTGAACCATGGTGTTGTCGGTGGTGCGCAATGTATTTATACGTATGTGAATGGTACATGGACCGAGGCGTCGTATCCGGAATCGCCGGACACAATCAAAACGCTGCGGCTGCTCGATACGGGACATCTCTATGCGGCCTCCGGGGATGTGTGGGTCTCGACCGATCATGGCGCGACCTGGCAACGGACGGGACTTAATTTAACCGATGCCGATGACCTCTATCTCGGCGCCGATGGTGCGGTGCATGGCATGAACATCAATGGAGAAAACATGATGATCGGGACGACGTTTGCGCGCGCTGGAGCGAACTGCGTGGCCGCGCGGGATGACCTGCCAAATCCCGCCTATTCGCCAAATAATGGCGCCATCTGGTTCAGTTCCCAAGTGAATCTGGAAGACGACGATGGATATTCGGTCGTTGCCGATTCGTGTAGTGGAATTTTTTACACACTGACGGATGGCCCGAAAATCGAGCTTTATGAATCGGCAACCGCTGGCGCAACCTGGAACATGATCTACGATTTTGATCAGAATACCGGCGATATTTTAGCGGGTGGCGATGCCGGTGTGCTTTATGTCCGAGGATTGAATCATTTCGTTTATCGTTCCCTCAATGGCGGCAAGTCGTTTCAGAATATCTGGGGAACACAGGCTTTTGGCAATACATCCGGCGATCGGCGCATGTTCGCATTCGGGGAAACGAACCGGTCGTTGGTGCTTTTCGATGGAAGTGCCTTCGACAACAACGTCGTTTGGTTGTGGGACGATAGTCTGGTTCCCAGCGAGGTCTCTGTCTTCACCGAATCCCACGTTGCTGCGCCGATATCCGATTGCGATACGGTGCTCATTCCCGTGGTGCTTTCCTCGACCTGTTGTGCGCTTCCCATCGTATTGGATAGCGCGAGTTCGACGCCGCCGCTTCCAATCGATTCCGCGATCAGCGATCTGGGTAAATTAGGCTGTCCGGATACGGTCTGGTTTATTGCAATTTTAACGTGGCCAGAACAGGAGAACTACACATTTCATGTCTTCGGCCATACCCAGTCTGGCGTACTATTCGATACCTCACTCGCTTCGATTGTTCAGGCGCCACAGTCTGCGGCGCCGCAGTTTCAGTTCCCGAATGCGACGATCGACCTTTGTACATCGGATTCTCTTCCGCTGATTATTACCGATCCGGGCTGCGGGTTATGGAAAATCGTTTCGGTCTCCTTCGGAGGACTTGGTTCCATTCTTTCGCTGCAATCCGGTTTCGATAGTACCCTTATGATGGGACAGACGGATACGCTTTGGTTCCGTGTGACGCTCTCGACTTCGGGGTTAATCAGCGGGAC
>DASYAJ010000364.1:0-2105 GCA_036501405.1 Kapaibacterium sp. (SeqCode) | reverse complement strand
AAATCATTCGAATTTTAAGGATTGCTGCCGATCGGCGTTTCCACCAGAACCTGCACGGTGCGGTTGTAATATCGGCCTTCGGGCAGATCGTTCGGATAGAGCGGCTGGGTCTTGCCATAGCCATGCGCGACCAGCGACTTGACTTTGCCTTTGATGTGCTCGGCAATATCGCTCCTGACTGCATTGGCGCGGTTCGCCGAAAGCCGCGCGTTGTAATCCTCGGTCCCTAAAATATCGGTATAGCCGTTGACGGCCACGTCTGAATTCGGCTCGATGCGGTTATAGACGTAGGAGTCGAGAATCTTATGGTTCCACTTGCCCATGTCCGATTTATTATAGGTGAAGAGGATCAGGTTGTAGGTCTCGCGCGTCTTATCGGCGAGATGCTCGGCAACGACATTGGAAACGGAGAACTGCTTCACGCTGATCTCATCGACGTTCGAGAGGCGATCTTTGCCGTCTTTGCCTGTTACTTTAAGCTGGACAGACATCTGGCCTTCGCCTTCGGGCAGCTTATTTTGGCTATTGCGCCAGTTATAGCCAGAAAAATCCATTTTCGAAACATCGCCGAGGTCCGTAATCTCATCCCATGGCTGGCCATTGTAGCTAATTTCGAGTGCGCGGCTGCCGATCGTCTCAGGACGAAGACCGTTTTCCCATTTGAAACCACCCGTCGCCATATCCGGGCGTTTGATGATGGAATTGCGGAGCACGGGATGGATAATTTCCCAGGAGTCGCTCGTAAGTTCGACGCGACGGTTTTCGGCGATGCCTTCCGGCGTCGTGGGAAGCGTCGGATTTTCGGGAAGCTTTCGCGCTTCGATTGCGATGCGGTCCGGCTGAATGCCCCAAATATCGACGAGATACTTTTTGACGCCTTCGGCGCGCTGGCGCGAAAGATCGATCGACATTTCGACTTCCGTATCCTGCGAGTTCGTGCCGGTTAGTGTAATCTTCGTATCTGGGTTCTTCCTCATCCGAAGTCCAACAATATTGAGGAAGTTATAATAGGCATTCAGGGTACTTGTGATCGTGTCTTCGGAGAAACCCTGCGTTTGCGCAGGGTTCGAGTAAAGCTCATAGCGCGAAGGAAGTGTGCCGTTGCCTGCATCGAAGAATACCATCGGCAAGAGCGCAAAAAGATCGACCGTCTTTTGTTCGCGGATAATCACGCCTTTGAAATTCGGGAACAGCGAAGGTTTTTCTTTTACGAGCTGCGGTTCATCAGTCACCCAATGGACAACAGGGGGCTTCTCGTTGTTCATCGGAATGTCATGCGTGACGATGCGGGAGCTATCGTTACGCAACGGAATATCCTCGACGGTCGGTGGGTAGGCGAAGTGGTTCGGCTCGGTGGCGCTGATGATATATTTTCCGCCGAGGTTCCCATCGGCATCGCTAGGAAGAATGGCGAGGTATTCTCCGGAAGCGCTATTGGTGAGCTTGTTGTAGATCGTGTCTTTCGTCCGCTCATCGATGATAACCACGTGAGCAGCAAGATTTTCCTGTGTGTTCACGTCATAAGCACGGCCACGGAGCACAAGGGTCGGCTTTGGCGCCGGAGGGTTCGTGGCAAGGTAGAGATCGAGGTTCCCGCTGCCGCCTTCGCGGTCGCTGCTGAAGAAGAGCACGTTGCCCGAAGCAGGAACGGTAAGAAAGAAATCGTTGGCGGTAGAATTAATCGGGGCGGGAAGGCGCGTTGGTGTGGTCCAATCTGTATCGCCCGGCCCTTTCCATTCCGATTGATAAATATCGAGTCCGCCAAGGCCGGGGCTGTTCGGATCGCGGTGTGGATCTTCCGAAGCAAAATAAAGTGTCGCTCCATCGGCTGCCATGAATGGTGAGCCTTCATATTTGGCTGTATTGATCTTTGAGCCAAGGTTGACGGGATCGGTCCAGCGGCCATCGGAGAGCTGATGACTGACAAAAATATCGACATTATCTTTCGAATCCGTTCCAATTTTTCCGGGGCGGTTCGAAGCGAAAAAGAGTTTTTTCCCATCCGGTGAAATAGCTGGTTGCGATTCCCAGCTCGTGGTGTTAACGGGAGGGCCGACTTCCTGAATATTCTTCCAGTGGGTTCCATCGAGCGTAGCGACCCAGAT
>DASYAJ010000363.1:0-3022 GCA_036501405.1 Kapaibacterium sp. (SeqCode) | reverse complement strand
TTCTCGAGCCGAATGGCGCTCCAGATCATCCTTCAATCGCAGCTCAAAGCAGCAGACGCGAAGGATGAAGATGTCGATGGACTTGTGCAGACGCCTTTTCAGGTCAATGGAATCGTCCTTTCGATTTTCCTGCTCGAACTGAAAGAGGGCTGGAAAATTTCGACCCGCTCGAAAGGAAATGTTTCGGCTGCCGATTTCGCGCGGAGCTTTGGCGGTAATGGTCACTTTAATGCAGCCGGCGCACGGGTCAACGAATCTTTAGCGCTCGAAGAAATAAAACGAAGGATCGTGGCCAATGCCGAATCGGTCCTCGCAGCAAGCGGTCGGGTCGAGCATTGAACCATTTCGGTCCGAATCGGTTTTAGCGCCCGTTCAAAATGAGCTTCATGGTAATTAGCTTTCATGGCACAACCACTTAAACTTCAGCTTGTCACACCGGAACGTTCGATTTTCGATGGGGAGATCGATCAACTCACCGCACCCGGAGCGATCGGGCCATTCACGATCCTCGTGAATCACTCGGCGATTGTTTCGGCGCTCGTGGCGGGAATCTTTAGCTGGAAGGAATCGGGTCGCGAATCGCGATTGCTGCTCGGTGGTGGGTTTCTCGAATTCCACGAAAACGCCGCTGTCGTTCTGGCAAGCTCGGCAGAGCGAGTCGAGGACATCGATTTAGATCGAGCCGAACGTTCCCGTCAGCGCGCCGAAGAGCGGCTCCAACATACTGTCGACGGATCGATCGATTACGAACGTGCCCGCGCTTCTCGCGATCGTGCTAAAGCTCGCATTGCCGCGAAGACACCTGTGCGAGGCTAACTCACGCCTTTTCTGGCTTGACGTTCACGGCATTCATCGCCTTCAGCAGTCCCTTACCGACGATTTCCAGGCATCCAATCGCGGCGCGCTCGATCATCTCCTCGGCCGCTTTCTGTTCCGCGCTCTTGAATTTTGAAAGAACAAAGTTCACCTGATCGCCGCGCCGGAAATCGGAACCAATCCCACACCGGAGCCGCGCAAATTCTTCCGTGCCTAACTCATAGATGATCGACGAAATCCCATTGTGGCCTCCGTCCGATCCGGTCAGGCGCAGGCGTAACGTTCCGAAGGGGATTGCAATATCGTCCGCAACGATTACAACACGATCGAGCGGAACTTTATAAAATTGCATCGCATCCCGGACTGCCCGTCCCGAAAGGTTCATATAGGTTGTCGGCTTTATCAGCAGGACTTCCTCGACCACTCCCCTGACCCCTCCTTGAAAAGGAGGGGGAGTGAAGCCTTTGGCGAAGTAATAATCGCTCTTGCCGGCGCGCCAACCGGTGGAACGCTCCAGAGAACGTTCCACGCGATCCACGACCTCGAAGCCCACGTTATGCCGAGTGTACTCGTATTCGCGACCGATATTTCCAAGGCCAGCGAAAAGGTACACGGTTTACGCGCCTTCCTCTTCGTCCTTCTTGCCCTTCGCCTTGATCTGCTCGGGTTCCGTGATCGCAGCTTCTGCAGCCGGTGCTGTTTCTTCGGCCGACTTCGGCGGTGCGATCGTCACAATCACATGATGAGAATCGGTTGTCACGGTCCATGCGGGATTGACCGGAAGATCGCTGACGTGGATCGAGTGATTGATACGAAGCCCCGAAATATCCACATCGATATGCGACGGGATCGAATCCGGAAGAACGTCGATCGTCAGTTTATGCAGCACGAAATCGAGCACGCCGCCATCTTTTACGCCCGGAGCGGAACCGGCCAGGTTTAGCGGAACATCGATTTTGATCTTCTCGTCGGCGCGAATGCTAATGAGATCGATATGCGAAACGCGATCGGTGACAGGATGAAACTGTACCTCGCGAAGAATTGCCCGGTGGGACTCGCCGTCGAGCTGCAACCGGACGGTATGCGTTTCATGTGTAAAAATGAGGGAGCGCAGGTCCAATTCCTTGACATGGAATGGAATGCTCGGCTCGCCATGCCCATAGAGCACACCGGGAATCCGGCCCTGATTGCGTAACTGACCTGCGGTCGATCCGCCTAATTTCTTGCGCGATTCCGCGCTGATCGTAAGTTCTGACATAATCTATTTCTCAGCCGCCGCACACTTACGTACCAAGGCGCACCAATGGTGCATTTCGGCAGCAGTGCCCAACAGCGCTGGTGAATACTGTCCCAGGCCAAAACCTGAGCTGAATAAATGCGGCTTTTCAACCGCGGGCCGGAATAACGCTATCGGCCTCGAATAGTTCAAAAAAATCAGCCATTTCTCCATACTATTTCTTCCATTTTATTCCTGCCAGTTTCCAAAAGCTTGCGCGCGGGGAATCCTGAGTTCATGAACTATGCCGCTTAAAGCCAAAATTCGACAAATCGAAATTCATAATTCATCGTTCTCGATCTGAAAGAAAGGCATCTGCCGGCTTCTGGCGTTTGGGAGACTTACAATAATTGGCATCTTTCCCGTTCATCTTTTATCGTGGTCACAGAGGTGCCCATCATTGCAGTGCAAATATAAGCAATCCACAAGCAGAAGTCAAGTATTTTCGAAAAAATCTCGAAAAAAGCCGCGAAATGATTTTAACCACATTAACAAAGAAGCAATCTTTTAGTCGCGGAGCGACGGAGTACTCGCAGCCCAGCATGGAGCGAAGCGGAATGCTGGGTTAGCGTTCGTTTTAGATTCCCAAAGTCCTGAAAGGACGAAGTAAATCCCCGGCGTCAGACATCGCCCTTTCGGGGTCGGGTAAGGATGGTCATGCAGCCATCGTTCGTATGGCGTTTCAGCTCTTCTCACCCGCGCATTGCAAGTGACTTCGCTCCATCCTGACTGCGGGTACTTCGAGGCTTCGCCACTAAGCGATAAACAAACCCAGCTTTTTTCCATCTACATACGGAACTAACGGAAGCCTCTTCTGCTTATAGTCCCGCCTAAAATAGGGTATAGGGCAAAGGGTTATAGAGATAACCACCGCCTACCCCCCGCAGTGAAAAAGGCGGGGGAATAGAACCTTGAAAAGGCAGCGGAATC
>DASYAJ010000362.1:0-2011 GCA_036501405.1 Kapaibacterium sp. (SeqCode) | reverse complement strand
ATGCAATAATCCGAAGAAAAATCGCTCCTTCTTGAATGACATTTGGATCGCCCGGAACGAAAAATTGCACGAGTGGCGCCGCAGCAAAAAAGACGATAATGCCAAAGCTTTCCAGCGCGACAAATCCGACGATCGAACCGAGACGCGCAATGCGGGAGGCACGTTCCATATTCCCCGCGCCGATATTCTGTCCGACGAGCGTCGCAATTGCCATCGAAAGCCCCATGGCGGGAATCATTACGACCTGCAATAGATTCGATCCCACTCCGTACGCTGCCATGCTGGTGGTCCCGAAGCTGGTGATAAGAAAGGTCATGACGATCAGCCCGAGCGCCCGCGCCGATTGCTCGATCGAAGCTGGAAACCCAAGAAAGAACGCGCGTTTGATATAGGCAAAATCGGGACGCAGATCGTGCCAGTGCAATCGCACACTGTATTTTCCGCCCAGCAAAATGGCAATCCCGATAATGGCCGCAATACTTTGCGTTCCCACCGTTGCGATCGCCGCCCCGGCGACGCCGCTGGCAGGGATCGGTCCCCATCCATAGATAAAAAGCGGATCGAGACCGAAGTTCAAAATGACCGTTCCCAGCACAATGAAGACAGGAACCTTTACTTCTCCCACACCACGCAGGACTGATTGGAACATAAAAAAAACGAAGTTAAATATCAGCCCAATAAAAGAGACCCGCAGAAACGAAAGCGCCCCGCCATACACATCCGGCGCGACGCCCAGCGCATCGAGAAAGAATGGCGAAAGAATGTAGCCGATAATCCCGAGAAAAATGGAGATGAGCACAATCATGAGGATCGTCTGCGCCGCAACGTGATCGACCTTCTCATGGTCCTTCGCGCCGAAATACTGCGCGATAAGAATCGAGCCTGCAACGGCAAATCCCAATCCCAGCGAGATGCAGAGGAACATCACCGGGAACGATACAGAAACGGCTGCAACGGCATTGCCGCCTAAGCGTCCCACCCAAAAGGCGTCAATAAGCTGATAAGCAGCCTGAAGGACATTGGCAAGAATCAGAGGAACCGCGAGCGTCAGCAACGACCGCAAAATGGGTCCCTCGACAAGCTGTGCGTGACGTGCGGATCGCTTCGAGACGGAGGAGGGATTCGATGCGGAGGATTCCGATGGAGAGGATTGGGGCGAAGGCATTTTTGTATAACACACGCCGCGCTAAAATTGGGCCGTGTTTTTTTGAAATTTTTTTTATCCGTGATTTTCCTTCTTATCGCCGAAAGCCAGTGATACCAGGCAAAAAAAGAGTGCCACGCGACATTATTGTCCTAAAATTGGACACTTTATCACAGCATGTTTCCAAAAGAAAGAGAAAAGAGTGCCCGAATGAAAAAAATTTCGAAATTGGGAAACCTTTGGCTCAAAAGTTTGTATTCAAGAGTGAACTCTCTTTCGACGAATTAAATCAAAGGGAAAATACAACAATGAACATTCGCGCAATAGTCATCGCAGGGGCGTTATCGGCGAGCATGGGCCTTTCGGCACACGCTCAGCAGCAGATGACGCTCGTCAAGAGCGTGATCGGCTGCGGATTCACTTCGGCGACCGTGACAGTTGGAGGGGCTACCTTCACTGTCGATGGAACCATTGGCCAACCCATTATTGGGGAAGTCGATGGTGGTTCGCCGCTTCTTTCCGACTACCAGGGATTTTGGACACCCAATTTCTCGACAGGTGGCGTACAGGAGCAACCGGTGGGTCTTGCAGACGGTTTCGACCTTGAGCAGAACTATCCGAATCCCTTCAATCCATCGACGACGATTAAGTACTCTGTTCCGGAGCGCACGCGGGTCACGATCCGTGTGATGAATCTCCTCGGAGAAGAAGTACATTTGCCGCTGGTGGATGACGTAAAGGATCCGGGCAGCTATCAGATCGATTTCACGGACGCGGATAATCTTCCTTCGGGAACATACATCTACCGCATGGATGCCGGGAGTTTCACGGCATCGAAGCGGATGGTGCTCCTGAAGTAACCTTTAG
>DASYAJ010000361.1:0-1848 GCA_036501405.1 Kapaibacterium sp. (SeqCode) | reverse complement strand
ATCAACCGCTGACAAAAATATTTATCTCGACCGATTCACCCATGACAATGCTTAAAGCCAGCCTTACCGTTCTTACGGTTCTCTGCCTAATCTTTCTTTCTTCCTGCACGCGAAAGGTCGGAACTCAACATTCGCTTAAGGAGGGAAAAGGCGGAAAAAAAATCGGTGGAACATTCCATGTGAATGAGACGGCCGACATCCGCTCGCTCGATCCGGTGCAGATGAACGACCAGACTTCTGTGCAAGTAGGGGAGAACGTCTATGACCGCCTTCTCGAATTCGATGAAGGCTTGAACCTCATTCCCGGACTTTCCGCTATACCGGAAATTTCAAAGGATGGTCTTACCTATACCTATCATCTCCGCACGGATGCCTATTTTCACGATGATCCATGCTTTCCGAACGGGAAGGGAAGGAAATTCGTCGCGTCGGACGCGATCTACTGCTTCACGCGGGCGCTCGATAAAACGACGAACACCGGAGCGGAACCTTATTTCCGGTACATTAAAGGTGGTGAAGCCTATTACCTGAGCGGTAAACTTCCTTCAGAAGGATTGCCCGGACTGCAAGCTCCGAACGATTCGACTCTTGTTATCACGCTCGAAAAATCGTTTTCTCCATTCCTATTTTATCCGGCGGTTGGCTATGGGTTTATCTATCCTCATGAAGCCGTGGAGCATTACGGCCGCGATTTTGTCTTTCATCCGGTCGGGACAGGCGCATTCCGCTTCGCGGGATACAAGCAGGCGCAGTATTGCACGCTGATAAAAAACGATCGTTACTGGAAGCACGATTCGGCTGGGAACCAACTGCCGTACCTCGATACCGTTCAGTTTACATTCATTCTCGATAATAAGGTGGAATTGGAACAGTTCCAAGCCAATAAGCTCGATCATGTTTATCGGATTCCGAGTGAATTCTTTCAGGATATGGTCAACGACAAGAAAGAACTGAAAGGGAAGTGGAAGAAGTATCAGCTCCTGCATGTTCCCGCGATGGCGGTGCAGTTCTATGGCTTCAACACCACCGACGCGGTGATGAAGAATCGGCACTTGCGGCGCGCCATGGCGTTTGCCGTTGATCGAAACAAAATCATCAAATACATTCTGAAAGGCCAGGCTGCCGGCCCCGGTATTCATGGGATCGTTCCGCCTTCGATGCCGGGGTATCCGATCGAAAGCGTGCATGGCTTTGCTTTCAATCCCGATAGTGCGTTGGCGGAACTGGCATTGGCGAAGAAAGAACTCGGGAATGATATTCCGGATATTACGCTCTACCTCAATGCCGGGGGCGGCAGAAATACCGACGTAGCCGAAGCAATCCAATCGCAGTTGAAGGAAAATCTTGGATTGAATGTCCATTTACAACTGCTCGAATTTTCGCAGCTTACGCCGCGCATCGACGATGGCAAAGCGCCGTTCTTCCGTCTGGGATGGATTGCCGATTATCCAAACCCAGAGAACTTCTTGAACCTGCTTTACGGAAAATCGATCCCACCCACGGGACCCAGCACGATCAATTCCACGCGCTATAACAATCCCGCGTTCGACCGCCTTTTCGAGGCAGCGCTTGCCGAAACCGATCACGCAAAATCCTACCAGCTTTTCGCGCAAGCCGAAGACCTTGCGATGCAAGATGCGCCTTACATTGTGCTTTACTACGATGAGGATTACCACCTGCTCCAGCCGAACGTTCGGGATTTTCCTGGCAATGCGATGTTTCAACTCGACATGAAGTATTGTTGGTTTTCAGAATGAACTTTTTCCATGTTGGAAGGATTATCAAGTCATGGAGCAGCAATTTCATAATCCGAGACTTGTCCAAAGCTACGTTCCGCTACTTCGATAT
>DASYAJ010000360.1:0-3013 GCA_036501405.1 Kapaibacterium sp. (SeqCode) | reverse complement strand
AGTAATCTTCTTTCAACGGTGGATCTTGCCACAATCGATTAATTTTGGCAAGATCTTCCTCCGATGGGCTATGGGTCACCTCTACCTGGCGGCTTCCGCAACATTTATACCCAACTAAGACTGGAACGGAATCCAATCTCTTGAGCCTAGATTTTTTGATCGTTTTGGCACAATGAGGGCATGGGAACTCTGAAAGAATTTTATGTTCTTTAACGTTTTTGCCATATGATCTACAATGATCCCATAAAACAAAATTTTGGCCACACTCAGAGCATGTTACCTGATAACTCCAAACGACATATTGAAGCTCCGTTGTTTTTCCACACTCTCTACAATTTGTTGAGTATAGCAATGAACGAATTTCTCTGGTATTCTCAAAAATGGTATCCATTCCTCTCCTAAATTCTTCGGGGGGAAGCTTGCGACAATATTGTTCAGCAATAAATTTCGCAGCTGGAGATAAATCATTAAGAATACAATCAAGTCCTAACATCCTTGCTGCCACCCCTGTCATTCCACTCCCAGCAAAAGGGTCAAGGAGAAGGCCGCCTTCGGGAAGATAATATTTTAATAATTCAGCAATTCCTTGAGGCGGAACTTTGGTGTGGTAGGTGTGGGCATCGTACGTATAAGTATTTTTTCCGGCCACAGTAACCCCTTGAAAAGGTACTTCCGTAGTCGCAGCAGAATTCCTATGTTCAATACATAAGTCATTGACACTATTCTCTTCGTTAACGCGATCTTTAATTTTTAGACCGGGCTTATCGAAAAGCGTCGCAGGCGCAAATGTCTCGAACAGAGGCGCCGAACGATACCCCCGACGAATTCCTTTGGATTTAAAAATTGCAGTAGACAATGTTACGTTTTAATATTGAACAAATTGGGCACCTATGCTAAGTTCCTGCTAAAAATTCGAAATTTACGAATTTAAAATTAAATTTGCATTCGGATTTGCGGGTTCCTGTCGAAATAATGGGCGGCGCGTCTTGCGAGTTCGAACGCCGCGGCGATGCGGGTTATTTTCACATCCCCTAAACCTTTTATTCGCAAGAAATTTTCGAGCGGTTCCCCTGCCATGCCGGCAATAGAACCAAAATGATCCACTAAATCATGCGCAATGTCCTCCGCGCTGTGTCCGTTTGTACCGGAAGAAATCAGAATAGATAAAATTTCTTCATCGGTAAGCTGGTCCGCGCCGAGTTCGCGTAATTTTCCTCCGGGATGTTCGAAAGGCATGACATTACAAAACGCATTACAGTAAAGAATGTGCCTCAAATTAAGCTATTTCTTTTTGGCTGCCTTTTTCTTTGGACTTGCTTTTGCTTGTTTATTGAATTCGAGAGTCATCGCAATCCATTTATTCAGTTCCCGCTTTGTTTTTACTGCGTCTTCCTGCACGCGGACGTAACCTTTGTAGCTTCGGCCGCGCATGATAACCGGGGTGACGCCTTCGGATTCCATTACCGTTTCGTGCAGGGCCGGATCGATACGGAACATGAAGCGGTCGTCGCCGGCGCTGGCCGCCATTTTTCCATCGACCATAAAGGTGACGCCTCGGAACATTTTTTTCTCGACGAGCTTTCGTTTATCGTGTTCGAGCGCCTCGGCGAATGCCTCGCGCAATCGATTCGTTATTTTTTCGTTGTATGCCATGGATCGGGATTTTTATAATAGGGTTCGCGGGGATTTTTCATGCGTTCTTCAAGACGCTCGGCGAGCCATTGGTTATATTCGGCTAAATAGGGATCGGGAATTTTTATTCGGCTATCTTCGAACATGGGCTTGAATTTATTCCAGGTGTTGGAAACGAAATCCCCCAGCGTTTTATCGATCAGATCGAGATCGATGTATCGTTCATAGACCAACATGCCGATGGATTCCATCTGCTGGCCAATGTGAATGAGTTTTATTTGCTGATCCGCCGGCAATGCGGAGAATTCTTCTCTGGTTGTGGGAACTTCTATATTATTCACAAGATAAAGCAGTTCCGCAAACTCGCGCGTGTTGAACACGCGGAGGGTTTCGAGGGTGAGGCGTTCGCGTCGGTCCCGTTCCGATGCTTTGACTTGCGCGATGCCAAAAATGATCGCGACAATCACCGAAAGTGTCAGGGCGATATTTGCAATAATTTCGATTGTGATTCCGGGATTCATGTTAGTACAATAGAGAGACGCGCCGAAATGGCGCGTCTCTGGGGAACAGTTTGGCTGGAAAAAAGTTACATCGGTGCAACAGGCCGAACTTCGACGCTGCCTCCGGTCTGGAATGTTGGACATCCTTTGGCGATCTCCGCTGCTTCGAGCAGATCCTTGGCTTTGATGATCGAGTAGCCGCCGATCACTTCTTTGCCTTCGGCAAAGGGTCCATCGGTAATAACGCCGCCGGCAGCGACTTGCTTGCCTTCGCGTTGGAGCGGCGCGCCCCAATCTTTGAGCCGACCTTCTTCGCCCAGCTTGCCAAACCAAGCCTGCCAGCGCTTCATGATGTCTTCCATTTCCTGTGCCGATGGCTGTTTGCCATCGGTCATTCCGCCACGATAGAGAAATATGAATTCGTTCATAGTGTTGTTCGATTATTTTGTTTGAAAAAATTCCTAAAATAAGATTAGGAGTGATTGTATTAATATGTCGGCTGAAAGACAAAAGCTTGGACAAACATTTGTTTTCGTTCTCCGCCGAATTCAGATGCCTTTACCATCCATCGCTCTCTTTGTGCAGCAAATTGAACTGCCACGTCAGCCCGACTTGAATCGTGCCGATCGGTCCCAATGAATTCGGAGTGGTAAGAATTGGATCAAGCGATGACTTCGCATGAAGAAGGAAATGCTTTGTCATCACAACGGACGACAGCTGGTACGATGCGCCGAGTGTCACGAAAAATTCGCTCCTATCCGTTTGCGCAATCGGAAAAATAATGTTCCCAGCCAACGCAAGAATCGGGGACATATCCGAACTTCCGAGGCCCGCATTGGTATCGGCGAGCGTTCCACCGAAGGTCTCGAAGTTCCCGCCGA
>DASYAJ010000359.1:0-3414 GCA_036501405.1 Kapaibacterium sp. (SeqCode) | reverse complement strand
TGCGGAACCCGCTTGCAACGGTATCCTTATTCGCTCCGCCGCCCACATCCAGGAAGTTCGCGGGTTCCCCGCCGGCGAGTTTGATGATGTCCATTGTCGCCATCGCAAGTCCGGCGCCGTTCACCATGCAGCCGACATTGCCATCGAGCTTGATGTAGTTCAAGTTCGATTTCGATGCTTCCACTTCGAGTGGATCTTCTTCGGCCAGATCGCGGAGTGCGGCGAAATCGGGATGTCGGAACATCGCGTTATCGTCGAAATTCACTTTCGCATCGAGCGCGATTATCTTCGCGTCCTTCGTCAAAACGAGCGGATTGATTTCGAAGAGCGAGGCATCGGTATCTTCGTAAGCACGATAGAGTGCCTTCAGGAACGAAACGCATTGCTTGAATGCCTCACCCGAAAGTCCGAGCGCAAAAGCAAGTTCCCGTGCTTCGAAATCCCGGAACCCGACTGCCGGATCGACAAAAACTTTCACGATCTTTTCTGGCGATTCTTCCGCCACTTTTTCGATTTCCATTCCGCCTTCGGTCGAGACCATGACGACATTCATTCCAGAAGAGCGGTCGAGAACGATTCCCGCATAATACTCTTTCAAAATATCGATGCCTTGCTCGACGAGCAATCTGGCAACTTTCTGTCCTTGCGGCCCCGTCTGGTGTGTGATGAGCGTCATGCCGAGCATGTGCCTCGCGATCGTGCCGACGTCCTCTGGTGAGCGCGCGATCTTCACGCCCCCGCCTTTACCACGTCCGCCGGCATGAATCTGTGCCTTGACGACAGCGATCTCGGTCGGCAGTTTGCGCGCCGCATCCATTGCTTCGTTCGCGGTATAGGCCACAAAGCCCATCGGCACCGGCACGCCATATTTCTTCAGAATTTCTTTCGCTTGATGTTCGTGTATTTTCATTGTATCGTAAAACGGAGTCTAAATTTCCTACAAAAATACGCACGAACTTCCACTCCAGAATGGAATTGCTTTTGAAAAGGGGAATTTCTTTATGATTTTCAAGAGTTACAAGGGGATCGGTACGCTCCGCTGACTTGCGATCGGGGCGCTTTTTCACATAACTTTTGTATCACTCACGATTCCATCACCATGAAACAAACATCCGCTCCCGGGCACATCCCTTCGATAAGCAGTATGGTTCTTATCTCTTTAGCCGCTGCCCTTGCGATTGTCGTGCCGCGAATTTCTTTCCATTCGCTTGCTCTTTGCGCAGGGTTAGGCTCATTTCTGTCCCATGGAGTCCTTGTTGTCGGGTTGGCATGGCTCTCGAAAGTCGCTCATATTATTCCTGGCTCGCACAAAGAGCTGCGCATTGCCAGCGGCCCCGATACGATCTTTACCCATACGACTGTTGCAGGGAAGTCCGTCCATCACCGGCCGGCCGCTCTTGTCCCTGCGCCTCACCATCCCGATTGGGAAATGGCCGATAGTGTGCATCAGGAACTTGTCACGAGCGAATGGATTGCCGAATCGATCCGATGCTCTCCGGAGGAAGCCATGAGCGGGGGCCTTTACACATTCGAGCACGAGTTCGATGTTCCCTTCGACCCCAATGAAATTAAATCCGCCGAACTGCTCGCCATTGTCGACAACTGGTGTACGCCTACGCTAAACGAAACCCCACTCGGACGTCAGGGTGGCAAAATCGACCTCTTCGGCTGGGATGTGCTTCACGCCATCCAACAGGGTCGTAATAAAATGACTTTTGTCGTTGAAAATAATCCCGGCGTTTCCTATTTAACCGAAAACGCGAATTGGCCAGAGTGGAACCCCTACGGACTCAAGTATTTAATCCGTATTGTAAAATAATCGAGACGATTAAGTCTGCGTTTCAGATGCAGAATCGGTAGATTAAGCAGGACTCTCTATTCGATGTATTCGTTAAAATCGTGTAATACATCGGAAAGCATCTGCTCGGCATTCACCGAATGCTGGCCCAACTCCCTCGCATAGACCTCATCCCTAACGGCGTAAATGGGGCGCCTGTCTTCCGGATTAGCCAGCGAGGGTTGGAACGATGTCATAAAATCGAGTAAGAGAACTATTTCATAGGACAATTCTCGCAGCTAAATAGTTTTGTCTGTTCTTTCTTATGAAAGGCATTCCTTTCGTAAATTTGAAGGAAATGCGGCGAACAGGTTTGGTACTCATCCTCGTGGCGGCGGTGCTTGGCGCGGCCTACTACATTTTTTTTCTCAAAAATCCGAAGCGGTTCGAGAATGAGATCGTCATCGGCATTCCGCGAGGCGTAACGCTTGCGGCGTTGAGCGATACGCTCGATGCGTATGGACTGCTTCGCTCGCGGATGGCGTTCGAGATTGCGGCGAAAACCGCAGGCGCATTGAAAAAACTTCATGCCGGAATGTATCGGATCGCACCAGGGCTTTCGAACTCGGAAATCGTTCGGCGCCTCACGGGAAGCGAATACGCGCTAATCCTGAAAGCAACATTTCCCGAAGGAATCACAATGTATCGCGCGGCATCGATCGCGCATGAAAAACTGGGTCTCGACTCGGGAATCTTTATGCGCTTTGCAACCGATACCGCATTTCTTCGCTCGCTCGGAGTCCCCATCACCGTCCATAATGCAGAAGGGTATCTTTTTCCCGATACCTACGAATTCCTCCTCAGCGCCGATCCGAAAGATTTGATCGTGAAAATGATCAAGCACTGGAAACGCATCGCCGCAGATTCGATTTATGCGCAAGCGTTAGTGAATGCGCCGAAACAGCACCTGACACTCGCTCAAGTAATGACACTTGCTTCGATTGTCGAAGCGGAAGATAAAGTTCCATCCGAAATGGATACCATCGCGAGTGTCTATCTCAACCGCTTGAAGATTGGAATGAAATTAGACGCCGATCCGACTGTGCAATATGGCCTACATCTCGCTCGGCCGATCGGACACGACGACCTTTCGGTTCCCACCTCGTACAATACCTATCTCAATGCCGGACTTCCGCCGGGCCCGATCTGCAATCCCGGCGCGGCGAGCATTCGCGCGGTGCTGCATCCTGCGCAAACGAACTATCTCTATTTCGTCGCCCGCCGCGATGGCAGCGGCCGCGATTATTTCAGCCGCTCGCTTCAAGAGCAGGACCGGAACATCGCGCTATCGAATGCAAATGCGGACCGCTGATTTTCGTCTGTCGATTTATTATGATTTCGTTGGTCCTTTACCATCTTGCAAACGGAACGGTGAACCTCGCGGCCCTGTTACCCAAATTCATCCTGGAAATCGCGCCAATCTGCGTAATCCCGGTTCTTTTTTCGGCGTGTAGCGCAGCCTGGTAGCGCACTACTTTGGGGTAGTAGGGGTCGTGGGTTCAAATCCCGCCACGCCGACAGTATTTAGTGGATAACGAAAAGTGGAAGGTGGATAGTGTTTTTAACACATAACTATT
>DASYAJ010000358.1:0-4408 GCA_036501405.1 Kapaibacterium sp. (SeqCode) | reverse complement strand
TGAATCCCAAATGGTCGCACCGATTGCAGCCGGTGGTGCAGTTTATTTCATCGTTCCCGGCGCCGATGTTTTTTCCTCTTTTTATCTTTCTCTTTCGTGCATGGGGCATTTCAATCGAATATGGTTCTATTTTCCTGATGCTGCTCGGAACGCAATGGTATCTGCTGTTCAATGTCATCGCCGGTGCAAGTTCCGTCCCGACCGATCTCCAGGAAATGTTTGCGTCTTATAAAATTCCGAGGAGATCGTTATGGAAGAAATTATTGCTTCCGGCGGTGTTTCCTTCGGTCGTCACCGGAGCAATCACGGCGGCCGGCGGCGCATGGAACGCCAGTATCGTGGCGGAATATGTCGCGTATGGAAAGGAAACATTCGCCGCGCACGGCATCGGCGCCCTCCTTTCTACGGCTTTCGACCAAGGCCATTATGCGCTGCTCGGAGCGGGAATTTTTGCGCTTTGCCTCACGGTCATCTCACTCAATAAATTCGTCTGGCGAAAGCTTTTCGCCATCGCGCAGGACCGCTTCGCGCTGAACGTTTGAGCCTGCTGAAACTTTCCGAACGGACGGCGTAGGATTTATTTTCTACGCTACGAAATGCGAATTATTCTTTCTCTCGTTATTCTGTCGCTCGGCTCCGTTGCGCACACGACACCAATCGATACCGCTCAAAAGCTTTCGTTCCGCGATTCCGTTCGCGATCATTACTTGAAACACGGTGCGTGGCAGTACAACTACTTCACGCAGCCCTATCGCGATGAGATCGATAGCGCGCTGAAGCTCGATCCAACCGACGCCTATCTTTGGCAGCAGCGCGGAATGCCCTACTTCAAGCAGATGAAGTATGAAGTTGGAATGCCCTACGAAGATAGCGCCGTGAAGTATGATGCCGACCACTGGCTCGATTACCGCGCATTCCTCAAATGTATTTTCCAAAAAGATTATCTCGGCGCGCTTCAGGATTTTAAAGCGGCAAAACTGCTGCATCCTAACGCCGGTGTCATGGACCACGAATATGCCTTCTATGAAGGCGTCTGTTATCTGCAACTCAGCCGATACGACAGCGCCGAACAATGCTTCCAGCTTACGCTTGCACACGACCGAGCGCACACCCCAAGCTGGGAACATTATCTCCATGATTTTTACCTCGGAATTACGCTGATCGAAGAAGGCGGGAATGATTCCGCAGTCCGCGCATTCGACCTCGCTTTGCAATCCTATCCGAATTTTTCGGATGCGAAGTATTGGAAGGCAAAGGCCCTTTCCGATCTCCATCGGACCGATTCCATTCTGCCGCTCCTCTATTCCGCTCGGGAAGATCTAAAAAATGGTTACACGATCAATGAGGACAATGCGGTCTATGAACAATACCCTTATCAAATAAGGCTTTCGCGCGTGAATGGATGGATCGAGGCCGAGGAAGAACAACAAGCCAAAACGAATTAGCGGTCGCGCGCGATCACATAACGTGCAAATTCTTCGAGTGCCGTTCGAGCGTCCGATTCGGGAAGTATCTTTATCGATTCGATCGCTTTTTGGGAATATTCTTCGGCTTTCGTGCGTGTATAAGCGATGCTTCCATTCGATGTCACGAAGTCTGCAACTTCGGAATAGAGTTCCTTCGCCGCCTTTCCACTCTTCACCAATCCAATGATGCGCTTCCTCTCGCCTTTCGCTGTTTTCGAAAGCGCATGAATGAGTGGGAGCGTTAACTTTTTCTCTTTCAGATCGGCTTCGGCCGGTTTGCCGATCTGACCATTTCCCGTTTCAAATCCAAACAAATCGTCGCGAATCTGAAATGCAATGCCGACCGCTTCGCCGTAATGTTTCAGCGCTTCGCGAAAGGACCACCCCCTGTCCCCCTCCTTGAAAAGGAGAGGAGAAAAAATGGATGCCGCCCCCAGTTCGCAGCATGTGCTGATGAGCGATGCAGTCTTATCGGCAATGATTCTAAAATATCCCGCCTCATCGATGTTTAGTTGCCGCGCTTTTTGCAACTGATAGAGTTCCCCTTCCGACATTCTGCGGACTGCATTCGATGTGATTTCGAGGAAATGATATTCGCCAGTTTTTACCGTTCGAAGAAGTCCCTGTGCAAGAAGATAATCGCCCATGAGCACGCCAACTTTATTGCGCCACAATGCCTTGACACTTGCAAACCCACGCCGAAGTTCCGAATCGTCGATCACATCGTCATGCACAAGCGTGGCCGTGTGAAGTAGTTCCACAAGCGTAGCCGCCCGATAGGTTGCCTCCGTTACTTCACCGCAGGCTTTTGCAGAAAGCAAAACCAGCATTGGCCGAAGCTGCTTACCTTTCGTGCGAATGAGATATTTCGCAACGAGATTTACCAGCGCCACGTCCGAGAGCATCGCGCGGCGAAACTCCGCATGGAACTCTTTCATCTCTCGCTCGACCGGATGTAAAATTGCTGAAAGCTCGGACATTATGACATAAGGGCGGCTTCGGCTTTTCTTCGCTGGCGAGCAGCGAGAGCCGTGGCGGCAATAGAAAGTTCAAAGAGCGCCCAAAGCGGACCAAATAAAATAAGTTGCAGAATCGGGTTCCCACCCGGCGAAAGCAACGCCGCAATGGCGAGCAAAATGACAATCGCATGGCGGCGGTAATGCCGCATGAATTTCGGCGTCAAAATTCCTAGCCGCCCAAGGAAATAGGCGATAAGCGGCAGCTCAAAAACAATTCCCGAAAGCAGAACGATCTCCAGAAAAACCGAAAGGTACTTATCGATCTGGATCATATTCTCCACGTTACCGATCACGAAGCTCATCGAAAAGCTCAGCACCATCGGCAGCATCACCCAATACGCGAACGCCATTCCACAGACAAAACTGAAGACCGTAAAGAACGAAATCTGCCGAACGTATTTCCTTTCTTTGCCCTTCAAACCTGGCGCAACGAACTTCCAGATTTGCATCAGCGTGTATGGGAATGAAAGAATCACTCCGCCCCACAGCACGATCTGCATCCAAACCGAAAGCTGACCGTAGACCTCGGTATTCAAGAGCCGCATCGGCGGCTTCGTCTGCATCGTCGGCAGCAGAATCACATATTCCATGATGTAGTCGAAGAAGACACCGCAAAGAATCATTCCGACAATAATTCCAATCACCGCACGAACGACCACCCAGCGCAGCTCTTCGAGATGCTCCCAGACGGACATTTCATTGTCGGTTGATTTCTCCTCCGTCGCCATCGGTTATACAGGAACCTCTACATTCGCATAAAGCGGAAACCGGCTCGTCAAACGCTTCACTTCCGCGCGTACCCCCGCAATCTTTTTCTCATCGGCCGGATTCGAAACCACGCGATCGATCATCTCCGCAATCGTATCCATCTCCGGTTCTTTCATTCCTCGCGTCGTCACCGCAGCAGTGCCGATGCGAATTCCGCTTGTTACAAGCGCCGATTTATCGTCGTAGGGAACCGCATTTTTATTCACGGTAATCGCGGCGTTATCCAATGCTTCTTCCGCTGCTTTGCCGGTGACATTTTTTCCACGCAGATCGGCAAGCATCAAGTGATTATCCGTGCCGCCGGAAATAATATAAAACCCGCGCTTCACGAGTTCCGAAGCGAGCCGCTTCGCATTCCGAATCACTTGCGCGCCATATTCGGTGAAACTTGGTTCCAGCGCCTCGCCAAATGCAATGCCCTTCGCCGCGATCACATGCATCAGCGGACCGCCTTGCACACCGGGCATGACCGTCGAGTCGATAATCTCGGAAACCATCCTTGTTCGTCCCGATTTCGGCGCGATATTTCCCCAGGTATTCTCGAAATCTTTGCCAAGGAGAATAATTCCACCACGAGGGCCTCGCAACGTCTTATGCGTCGTCGAGGCAACAACATGGCAATGCGGTAATGGGCTCGTCAGATGCCCTTTCGCAATCAGTCCTGCCGGATGCGCCATATCGCAGAAAAGAAAAGCTCCCACGCTATCGGCGATTTCTCGGAACCGCTTGAAATCCATATCGCGCGAATAAGCGCTCGCGCCGACGGTAATCATTTTCGGCTTTACTTCATTGGCTTGTCGTTCGACATCATCATAGTCGATATATCCCGTCTCTTTTGAGACGCCATAGGCATGAAACGCATAAAGCTTTCCAGAAAAATTCGCAGGATGGCCATGCGTCAAGTGTCCGCCATGCGACAGATTCATTCCCAATACTTTATCGCCCGGTTTCAGGAACGTAAAATAAACCGCCATATTCGCTTGGGAACCGGAGTGCGGCTGCACATTCGCATACTCCGCCCCGAAAAGTTTCTTCACCCGATCGCGAGCGATATTTTCGACGACATCGACAAACTCGCAGCCGCCGTAATACCGCTTACCCGGATAACCCTCCGCATATTTATTCGTCAGCACACTCCCCTGCGCGCGCATCACG
>DASYAJ010000357.1:0-7745 GCA_036501405.1 Kapaibacterium sp. (SeqCode) | reverse complement strand
TACCGGCGGGACCAATATTGGGATCGAATATGCGATGCCATCGGGCTGCGATCATGTCTTGCTGCTCAACAACGATACGATTGTTCTCGCCGATTTTTTGGAACCATTGGTTGCAAGGCTCGAATCGAACGCGAAGATTGCTGCTGCAAGCGGGAAGATCTACTATGCGCCGGAGCAGCGCAATGGCGATGACCATATCATCTGGTATGCCGGGTGCTACCGAAAGTGGCACATGGGTTATCATCATTATGGCGTGGAGGAAAAAGACACCGGCACATTCGAGACGCCGAAAGAAATTCCCTATGCATCTGGATGCCTGATGCTGTTACGCGGTTCCGCGATTCGCGAGATCGGATTGCTTTCGTCCGAATATTTCATTTATTGGGAAGAAGCCGATTGGTGTCATCGCGCGCGCGACAAAGGTTACATCTGCATGTACGAGCCGAAGAGCGTGATCTATCATAATTTCACAAGCGCCGCGCTCGGTTACGAAACCGCGTTTCACATGTACATGCAGTATCGGAACTGTTTCATTTATGCAAAAAAGCATTATCACGGCTGGGATTCATTCCGATTCTGGACGCTCTATCCGATCTACATGGTCTATCGCTGGGTCTTCGATCTTCGCGCAAAAAATCCCAAAGCGGCAAAGGCCATCTGGTGGGGCATGATCGATTATTTCAAAGGGTATCGCGGAAAAAAAGGGCTTAAGGAGCGCAGATTTATGAAGAATTAAGCTATGAAAATCATTCGTTTCATCGGATTGCTCATTGCGATTTTCGCTTCTTCTATTTTCGCTTCTTCGATTGGATGCGCGAATAGACCCGTTCATGTTCCGGTTATGGAACGAGTAGAATTCATTCCCTCCATTCGCGATTCTTCGATTCGATACGAAACGACTTTCTTTATTCCCCAACTGGACGGCGGCGATACTGCTCCCATCGTTATTATCAATCATGGAACGAATCCAGGCGGCAACCAAGGACGATATCGTGCTTCGTCGCCTTCCAAATTTTTTACCGGACATGGATGTACGGTTATCCTTCCTATGCGTCGGGGATATTCTCAGTCCACGGGCGAAAGAACAAGAATTCGGCATTGTAACCTGACCGAATATGGGATCGAAAGCGCCAAAGATATTCAAGACATTGTCCTTTGGCTAAAACAGCAATCCGAATATCGAAACCGAACGATCATCATGATCGGCCAATCGACCGGTGGCCTTACAACAATGGCTTATTCTTCGTTGTCCAAGGACCCGGTTGACGCCATTATTAATTTCCATGGAGGCGTCCGTCCTAATTCGCCAGACGATTGTAAATGGCAGGCTCGCATCGAAGCATTTGAAACGTATGCTCAGACATCTTCGCCGTCCTCGCTTTGGTTTTATACTTCGAACGACCATTCGAGTAATCCCGAATATATTTCGAGACTTTATTCCTCATTCACCAAAGCCGGCGGGATCGCGAAGTTAGTGCAACTTCCGGCCTTTAAATCGGATGGTCATTATCTTTTCGACGATCCAGACGGAGAAGAAATCTGGGCTCCTATTGTTATCGAGTACCTCCATCAGCGCCATATCTCATTTCGATACTAATGCCAACATCCCTCGTTACCGGCGCGGCCGGATTTATCGGTTCTCACGTTGTCGATGCGCTGCTGGAGCGCGGCCATCGCGTTGTCGCGCTGGACGATCTCTCCGGCGGGTTCCGCGATAATGTGAATGCGCGCGCCACGTTTGTCGAAGCGAGCTGCGTCGATCACAAACGGCTTTCGGAACTGTTCCAGGAACAGGCGTTCGATTACGTCTTCCATCTCGCCGCTTATGCGGCCGAAGGGCTTTCGCATTTCATCAAGCGCTTCAATTACACGAATAATGTGATCGGTTCGGTCAATCTGATCAACGAAGCGGTGAATCACAATGTGAAGCGTTTTATTTTTACGAGTTCCATCGCGGTCTATGGAAAGAACCAGGTTCCGATGCGAGAAGACTTGGTTCCCGCGCCCGAAGATTCGTACGGCATTGCAAAATACGCGGTGGAACTCGATTTGAAAGCTTCCCACGACATGTTCGGTCTGGACTATGTAATCTTCCGTCCGCACAACGTCTATGGCGAGCGGCAAAACACTGGGGATAAATACCGGAACGTGATCGGTATTTTTATGAATCAAATGCTGGCCGGGGAATCCTTTACCATTTTTGGAAACGGGGAACAAAAACGCGCTTTTTCCTACATTGGAGATATCGCGCCCATCCTTGCTGAGAGTGCAACTTTGGACGCGGCTCGGAACGAAATCTTCAATGTGGGCGCGGACTCGGTATATACCGTCAATGAACTTGCAGAAGAAGTGATGACTGCGATGGGCGGCACGATAGACATTAAGCATCTTCCTGCGCGCAATGAAGTGGTCGATGCATGGAGCGATCATTCGAAAGCGCATCGCGTGTTTGGCGCGCGCCCGGAAACGCCGCTCTCCGAAGGACTTCGCACAATGGCGGATTGGGTAAAACAGAGTGGAGTTCGAACGTCAAAACCGTTCGAAGGCATCGAGATCGAGAAAAACCTTCCCCCCAGTTGGAAAGCAATTCGCGCGTGATGTTGTAATAGGAAGCGGTCGTTTGGTGTCCTTCAAGAACAGTTAGCATCCTTTTATGAACAACCATTTATCCTCCTTTTCCAGTCGTTTTTCAAAGTTTATCCCATCGCGGAATAATATCCGCGGTGGATCGATTTTCGCCGTTGCGCTTCTCGTTGCTGTCGGATGGTATTCCATCGACCAGACCGCCGCTCATGAAAACGGGATTACCGGGTGTACACAAAAAAGTAATAATTCGGGGTGCTACTGCCACTGTGACACATCCGCCACACACAATACCACGGTTACGCTCACCTGTTCGAGCGGAAGTTCCCCGCTGACTGCATCGCCCAGCACCACCTATAACTTTACGATTCGTGTTGCTAATAGCGGTGAGAGCGATGGCGGCTGCGACATCGCGACTTATTCCGGCAACGGCCTGACGGCGGGATCCGACGGACTACAACTCGAAGGTGGAGAGCTGACCCACGAAAGTCCGAAGAGCTTCGGTGGCAACGGCTATTGCACGTGGAATTTTACTTACACATCCAGCTCCAGCAGTGGTTTCGATACCATTTACGCGAACGGGAATGCCGTAAATGGCGACGGCTTTGATAATTGCAGCGATCAATGGAACTGGTCGCCAAAATTTATTATCCATACTGTAACGCAGCCTGTGCGCATGGCGCTAAGCCGTTCCTCGGTTTCGCTCGGTTCGGTTCGGGTCGGCGCGCGGAAATCCGATTCGTTGAAAGTGACATCGACAGGCACCGCGACGATTACGATCAGTTCGAGCGCCATGAAAACCGGAACATTATTTTCGAGTTTTCCTACCTCTTCGAACCGTTCGCTTACGCCTGGCACTTCCGAAATCGACAGTGTCATTTTTACGCCGACCTCGAGTGGATCGTTCAGCGATTCGCTGATCTTCAATACCAATTCCGATACCGTTGCCCAACAACGGATGGCAGTGGCCGTGAGCGGACAAGGCGTTCAGGCGATCTTCAATCCGACGAACGGCACCAACATTGCATTTGGGAACCTGCATGTCGGCAGGACGGCACAAAAGACCTACTCGTTCTCGAACTCCGGGAACGATACGCTCTTTTTGCAAACACCGTCTATTTCCGGAACGGGATATACGATCGCAACGAATGTTTCCACGCTGACTTATCCGCCAAATGCGACGGGCAATGTCGTGGTGCAATTTGCACCGACGGCCACGCAGTCCTACAATGGATCGCTGACGTTTACCGCGTCGAACGGTGTTTCTGCGCCGACGGTGCCCATTGGGGGAACGGGAACGCTTCCCCAGATTCAAATTGCAAGTTCCGCGAACCTGGGTTCTATCCGTGTCGGTCAAACGCTTCAGGGTTCCGTCAGCTTCAAGAATGTCGGATCCGATACGTTACATCTTTCGAATGCTTCGGTTACGCAGGCATCGACTAAATTTACGTTAGGTTCCTACGACCAAACGGTTTTGCCGAACGCGACGGGAACAGTTCATATTGCCTATCTCCCAACAGCGGAACAGACGGACACCGGGACATTGCACTTCACGTCCGACGATCCGGCAAACACGACCGTTGCGGTCGCGATCAGCGCTGCTGGATTGCTGCCGCACATGGTGGTAACGGAGAGTGGCGATACGATCAATTTTGGTTCGCTTAAAATAAATTCCAGTTCCCAGATCAATATCAGCGTCCGAAATTCTGGCGGTGCGGATCTTAATCTTTCGAATGTCACGGCAGGCCCATCGCCATTCAGCCTTATTTCAAGCCCGAATGTGGTCAGCGCGGGAACGACAGGAACGATTACCGCGAGCTTTTCTCCGACTTCGACGAATATTTTCACGGGCACAGTGATCGTACACAGCGACGATGCTGCCAATGCATCGGATACCGTTTATCTGGTGGGAACGGGAATCAATAGCGCGCTGACGATTACACCGGCCAGCATTAATTTCGATTCGCTGCCCGTGATGGCAACGGTACAAGATACCATCACGCTCTCGGATTCGGGTAAGGCGAACGTGAACATTTATAGTGTTCAGATTTCTCCGTTGCCAGGTCCCTTTGCGATTGTCGGAGCCACGCCGAGCCAAGTCATCGAGGGCGGATCGGCGACGATTGTCGTTTCCTTCACTCCTACAACGGCGGGTAACTATTCCGGCGCTGTGACCCTTTTGACGGACGATAACAGTGCGCCAACCCGAACGGTCAATCTGATTGGAACGGCCGTCAGCGATCCTTTCATCGTTGCGCCTTCGAGTGTGGACTTCGGCGAGGTTCCCTTACTCACGAAAATGAATGACACGATCGTGATGAAAAACACGGGGGCCACTGCTGTTGCGATCCATCGCTATGCATTGACCAATGGATTGCCCTTTTCGATTGCGGATTCAACTGCGCATAGCGTTGGCGCAAACGATTCCGCGATCGTCGTCGTGAGTTTCGATCCCACATTGGCATCGAGCTATTCCAGTACGCTCACGATCTCGACGAACGATGTCAGCTCGCCACAGCACACCGTATTGCTTTCTGGAATTGGCGTGAAGGGAACGTTGACGATCAATCCCGCATCGCTCGATTTCGGAACCGTTTTGTTAGGGCACGATTCCGTTCGCAATGCAGAACTGCGGAACGTTGGTCAGGCGGCCATCACGATTAACGGAGTGTCGATCGTCGGAACGAATACCTCTGCATTCAACAATGGATCATTCGTCACGCCGACGACGATTACCGCAAGCGATTCCCTTCCGCTTACTGTGACCTTCACGCCTGCGACCGCGCAAAGCTATGCGGATACCGTGCGCTTCACGCTTGCCGACGGTACTTCGATCGATGTGCCACTTACGGGAGCGGGCGCGAATGGTGCTGGCGTTGCAATGGGGAATCAATCGCAGTTCCATCTTTTCATCACTCCAAACCCTGCAACGAATGCGATTGTCGCTTCTGCTACGGTGTCGGTTTCATCGAGCTACAATATAGAGGTGTTCGATGCTCTGGGCCGGACCTTCGTAACAAAATCGCTGGGAATACTGGATGTGGGAACCCATGAAGTGCCACTTTCTCTCGAGGGCTTTGCGGACGGAACTTATTTTATTCGCCTTACGGACAGCGAAGGACATGCGACACAAATAGAGTTTATTGTGGAGAAACAATAAAGGATAAATAGGACACATGCAAAGGGACGCACCAGCTTGGCGCGTCCCTTTTCTTTTTGCATTACGTTACTGAGCCGATTTGCGAACGGCACCGTGGTGCTGCTGCGCGGGAGGAACCGGTGGGGCGGGAGCGGCTGCTTTCTTCGGTTCGGCTTTCTTCTCCATTTTCGCGGGAGCAGCCTTCATCGTGTCCTGCGCGGCGGCGGCGTTACCGGCTGTCGCGACGGTGAGCTGTTGAATGCGCTGCTGAAGCGATGCGTGTGTGTCCTGGAAGCTCTTCCACTTGTCGTTCAAGTCGTTGAAGTTCGTTCCAAGCCGATCGTCTGACGCTTTGAGGCTGTCATCGTTGCCTGGTGCGGCGTTCATGTAGAGTTTTGTGCTATCGACAAGCGCGGAAATTCCGGCCATGTCGGACTCATGTTTCTGAAGGTCGGCTTTGGCAGAATTAATTTTCGCCGTATCCGCACCTGGCTTTGACCATGCCGTCATGAGCGCCGTCATCCACTGATCGTGGTCGGCTTTCATCTGCGTCATGCTCTGGTTGATCTGGTCGATGAGGGTCTGCGCGGAAGCTTTCTTCGTTGCATAATCGGTTTCGAGCTGTTCGTTCTTCTTGCTGCAAGCGGCGAGGCCGGCGGCGAAGACGACGACGATCGCAAGGATCGAGATTTTACGTAAAGAGGTCATTGCTGTTGTTGTTGCGTGAAAAAGTTCACAAGCTCGATCCGCGGGAATCGTTCTCACCCTGACGAACGCAAACTTGTGGTGAATTAAAAAATTAGGAATTATTTTCCCGCAAACGCAAAACGGGCGAGAAAAAGTGCCCTTTATTTCCGATGTTCTTTCGCGGCGCCATTTGGCAAACTTTCTGGCGGCGTTCCCTGTCCGTGCAGTCGTTCCGTAGCCAATTGATAGACCCGTTCCACCTGCGCCTCGATCGTCAGCGATGTCGTATCGACTTCGACGGCATCGGGCGCTTTGCGGAGCGGGGAAATCGCGCGTTCGCGGTCGCGCTTATCGCGCTCTTCGAGCTGCTGGCGCATTTCCTGGAGCGGAATATGCGTTCCCATCTGCTCGAACTCGAGCTGGCGGCGCTCGGCGCGGACCGTATCGTTCGCCACAAGAAAAATTTTCAGTTCCGCATCGGGAAAGACGACCGTCCCGATATCGCGGCCTTCGAGCACTACGCCGCCCGCCGCCCCAAGTTCCCGCTGGCGCTCCACCATCTTTGCGCGGACTTCGGCCAAGGTCGAAAGCTCGCTCGCAAGCAGCGCAATATCCGGTTCCGTTACTTCGCGCGAGACGTTCACGCCATTGAGCACAACATTCCCGCTCGCGTTAAAACGAATTTCGGCTTCGGCAAGCAATTCGTGAACACGCTCCGGATCGTGGCCGCGATGGTCCCGCCGCCGGACAAGCAGCGCGAACGCGCGATACATCGCGCCCGTATTGAGGTGCAAATACCCCATGCGGGCCGCGACCTGCTTGGCCGTCGTGCTTTTGCCCGAGGCCGTAGGTCCGTCGATCGCGATAATAATTCCTTTGGGGCGCATGTGAAAAAAGAGCCAACAGCCGCTCGAAAAGCGACACGCTAAAAAGCAGGAATGACGAGCGTTCGTTCCAGTTGCTGGAATGAGATTCAGGGATCGATGACCATCGCCTGCGTGGCAACGTTCCCATCGGCTTCGAGGCGATAGAAATAGACGCCTGCCGCAAACCGGGAACCCAAAACTCCGAAGCGACTAGTTTTTATAAGTGGTATTGCAATAAGGGTGTGTGACAGCCCCATTTTCAAATTACACCCATGCCGCCGTCCTCCTTCCTTATTACATGGTCAGTCGTAATGGAATTTCGATGAATATATCCCCCACATATACTACACCTCATGGCTTGCGACATAGCTTTTTTTAGAAACACTCCCGATTTGGTTTCCCTGTCGAATGCCTTTTCCGGGACTGCGATAGAAGGCTGTTTTTGAAGTGAGAGGTACTTAAAGCCTTCT
>DASYAJ010000356.1:0-6521 GCA_036501405.1 Kapaibacterium sp. (SeqCode) | reverse complement strand
TATTCGAGCTCCGATGTCGTCGGTGTGGAACTTGCAGCGGCACTGAAGAATGTGATGGCCATCTGCGCCGGCATGACCGATGGCGCAGGTTTTGGCGATAACACGAAAGCGGCATTGGTTACCAGAGGGCTTGCCGAAATGCGGCGGCTCGGGATTGCGCTCGGAGCCGAAGAGCATACGTTTAGCGGGCTTGCGGGGCTGGGCGATCTTGTCGTGACTTGTTCGAGTAAGCATTCTCGGAACCGTTTCGTGGGCGAGCAAATCGGACGCGGCAGAAAGCTTCCCGAAATCCTCTCGGAACTGAAGATGATCGCCGAGGGCGTAACGACGACAGAATCGGCCAAGAGCCTTGCGGAACTGCATCGCATCGAAATGCCGATCGTGCAGGAAACCTATAAAATTCTTTTCGAGCATAAAGATCCCAAAGCTGCTACGAACGATTTGATGAACCGGGATTTGAAATCCGAAAGGTGGTAAAAAGAACCTGGATTTACTGGATGGAAAGGATGTTCAGGCTGGAAGGATATTGTAAGGGAAGATGTTTGGAGGAAAAGAACGAAACTGGAATCAGCCGGTTTTAGAAATGGATGTGATGCCATGATAGCCACAAAGGAAAAACGATACACAAAAGAAGATTACGAGCGGCTGCCCGAAGGTGCGCCGTACCAGCTTATTGGCGGAGAACTAATTATGAGTCCAAGCCCAACATTTTTTCATCAACGAATTATTAGCCGAATTAATCAAACGCTGGGGACTTATGTCCGAAATCACGGTCTCGGCGAAATAATTGTTTCTCCGATGGATGTTCATCTTACAGAGGACGATATCTACCAACCGGATGCTCTATTCATTCGGGCCGACCAATTATCGGGTATCGCTGAGGACGATCGAATTCATTTCGTTCCAGATTTGGCGATTGAAGTCCTTTCTCCCTCGACGGCCTACTATGATTATTCTCACAAAAAAACCGTCTATGCCGAACGTGGCGTGAAGGAATATTGGATTGTCGATCCGCAGGATAGGACCGTAGAGATCATGGAAAATGAAAATGGGATTTTCAGCACGGTCGCTCTTTTCAAAGAAACGGCGATGCTCGAATCGACAATGTTCCCAGGATTTACGATGAAGGTGGAAGAGGTATTTGCAATCTGATGTTAAGAATTGGAATTGCCGGAGTAGGACATTTAGGCCGCATTCATGCGAAGCTCTGGAAAGAAGTCGATGGCGTAGCGGTCGCGGGATTGTTCGATGGGAACCCGGCTGTGGCGAGCGCGGTCTCGAACGAAACCGGCATCCCCGACTTCGCCGATTATCCTTCCCTTCTCGATCGTGTCGATGCGCTTTCGATCGTGACTTCCACTCCATCTCATTATGAGATTGCAAAACAAGCGATCCAAATGGGTAAGCATGTCCTAATCGAGAAACCGATTACGACCACGACCGAGCAGGCGCGGGAACTCATTGATCTTGCGAAACAAAAGCAGGTCAAAATTCAGGTTGGGCATATCGAGCGGTTCAATCCGGCTTTGCTGGCGGCTGAATCCTATCTCGACGATCCCCGCTTTTTCGAATCGCATCGGATGGCGCAGTTTCAGCCGAGGGGAACCGATGTTGCCGTAGTGCTCGATCTCATGATCCACGATATCGACGTGATTCTCTCACTGGTGAAATCGCCGGTGAAGTCCATCGATGCATCCGGCGTGGCCGTCGTTTCCGAGGAACTCGATATTGCGAATGCGCGCATTAAATTCAAGAACGGCGCCGTGGCAAATGTCACTGCGAGCCGCATTTCGCAGACGCCCATGCGGAAGCTCCGCATTTTTGCAAAAGAGGCGTATCTCTCGATTGATTTTGGAATGAAATCGGTGGAGGTCTTCCGATTGGAATCAACGGAAGGCACGGCAGCGGGAACCCACGCGGGGCTGACCATGAAGCTGGGTCAAATCGAGAAGGGGAACGTTCCCAGAAATATCGTGTACGATAAGCCAGCGGTTCCCGACCTCAACCCGCTCAAGCACGAGTTGGAACTGTTCCGCGATGCCATTCAATTCGATGAGCGGCCCGTCGTTTCCGGTGAAGATGGGCTGGATGCTTTGAATGTGGCTGAGTGGATTTTGCGGGAGATTAAGGAAAAGAGTTAGCTCAATTCCATCCCTGCCAAATCCTTCAGCCGATGAATTTCCTGCGGGGTAAGTGTGCGCGATTCCCCTCGTGACATACCGCGATGGGTGATGCCTGCGAACATAATGCGATCGAGTTTTGCAACTTCATATCCCAACGATTCGAAAATTCGGCGGACTTCCCGGTTTTTTCCTTCCTTAATTTTCAGCAATACTTCGTCGTTGGTTTCGAGAAAAGATAATTCCGAAGCACCCGTGATATCTCCATCGCCAATATCGATGCCGCCCTCGGCAATTTTTTTCGCGTCATGTTTTACAAGTGGTTTATCGAGCGTAACATGATATTCTCGCTCGATTTCGAAGCTGGGGTGCGTCAGCCGGTTGGTAAGTTCCCCATCGTTGGTGAGCAAAAGAACGCCCGTGGTGTTGCGGTCAAGCCGCCCGACAGGATAGACCCGCTCTTCAGTCTGCACATAATCGAGCACAGTGGTGCGGTCCTTCTCATCGCTCGTTGTCGTAATCGTATCCTTCGGTTTGTTCAGCAGAAGATAAATGTAGCGCGGCTTGAGCGAAATCGTTTCGCCATTTACCGTGATATGATCTTCGTAGGGCTTCACTTGCACACCCAGTTCCGTCACTTTCTTCCCGTTGACCGTGACCGCGCCGCTCGCAATCAATTCATCCGCTTTACGGCGGGAAGTAATTCCGGCATTCGAGATAAATTTGTTGAGACGGATTGTTCCAGTTTTCGCTTCGGAAATTATTGCCGAAACCGGTGCTGGTTCTACAACTTTTTTCGAACGCTTGAGCGAAAGGGCAGGCTTTTCGCTCGATGATTTCGTAAATGTTTTACCCGTGCGAGGACCGAACGATTTGCGTCCGCGCGATTCAGCGTCGCGTGTTCCGCGATGAATAAATTCCCGAGATTTCACTGGACGTTCCGAGCTGGAACGCGTTCCAAATTTACTTCCCGTGGGGCGTCCGCTTTTTACCGGGCGATCGCCTCGCGTAGGGCGGTCTCCCCGCGTCGGACGGTCGCCACGTGTAGGACGATCTCGCTTTATCGGCCGCGAACTTTTTTCAGAAAGCTCTGTCCGCTTCACGAGCTTTATTTCCTTCCGATCGCGAATGATCGGCCGGTCGCCCATCGGTTTCGATTTGAGTACGGTCCTTCGCGGCGAAGATGGTCGACCGAGCGAAGACGACCGGCTGGCCGAAGATGGTCTGCTGGACGAAGATGGTCGGCCGAGCGAAGACGACCGGCTGGACGAAGATGACCGGTTGGCCGAAGATGGCTTGCCAGACGAAGAGCTTCTGCTAATCGAGGAGGGTCTGCTGGAACTTGTTCTTCCCGATGGCGATCTGCTGGTGAGCGATTTTCCTGCGGGCCGAGCAGTGGTGCGTCGTCCGATGGAAATGACTTTTTTTTGTCCGCCGGTCGTGGATGTGCGGGAAGTTTTAGTGGTTCTGCGTGGTGCAGGCATGAGAAAAGATAAAAATGATGCGGGTATTCGTTTTCGCTATTCGGACAGGTCGTTCGAATCTTGAGCTTCGGCAAATTCCTCTTCGTTTGGTTCTGGTTCCTCTTGTTCCAGGTCCTCGCTGTTGTTTTCCAGTTCCCGCGCGACAGCAATCGCTTCATCGACTGTCACATCGTCTGCGGTATCCGCAAACTCAGGATCGACAAATTCGGTCGCTGCTTCTTCGAGTGTCGTTGCGCGGACCGATTCTTCTTTCATCAATTCCTCGATTTCGCGAGGGCGCGGCAAGTCGTGAATCCGGGGAAGTCCGAAATGACGAAGAAAATCTTCGGTCGTGCCATAGAGCAGCGGACGGCCAACGGTTTCGGCGCGGCCCGTGATGGTGATCAGATTTTTTTCGAGGAGCGATTTGAGAACCTCATCGCAATTGACGCCGCGAATATTTTCGACATCGTTTTTCGAAATCGGCTGTTTGTAGGCGATGATCGCAAGCGATTCCAGCGCCGCACCGGAAAGTCGGCGGCGGGATTTTTCCTTATAAAGCCGCGCGACATATTCGCCAAATTCTCCGCGCGTGGAAAATTGATAGCCTCCGGCAATTTCGATAACGCGAAAGGCGCGGCCATTCGATTCATACGCCGCATTCAATTGCTCGACGGCCGTATGAATCACGGAAAGTTCCAATAGCTGTTTGCGGCGACGTTTCTTTTCCGGTGCGGCAGCCGATTGGCCATTCGGATGCTGTTCCTCGCCGGGACCGGCCGCCACTTCAATCTCAGAATTGAACGATGGTTCTTCCATCGCAAGCGTAGGTTCGGGAACCGAATGATCTGGAACCGAAATGGGTTCCGATTTTTCATACGCTTCGCCAAGCACCAGCGCGCGAAGTTCCTGCGCGGAAAGCGGGGTATCGCTTGCGAAGAGCAGCGCCTCGAGAATAGGGGCTAACGATTCCGGGGATTGATAATCGGGCATTCTTCTCTTAGTGGATTACGGATAGTGAATAGCGGATAGTTTTTTTGAAGGCCGATTTCGTTCTTCACTCTCCACGCTCAACTATCCACTTCTTTATGGATTGAATAAAATAATATCGTCGAACACGCCATGCTGCCGGAGCGCGATCAGCTTATTGCGCACCAGATCGAGGATTGCCATAAAAGTTACCACAATCCGCAGCTTCATCGAAGGCGAAAAATCTTCCACATCGCCAAGGTGAAGCCACTCGGCGAAAATTTCGCTGAAGCTCACTTCGCCACGCATCGAAACCGTCGTCAATACCATTTCCGATTGCTCTTCGATCGTAACCGGAATGAGATCGACATCGTGCGTCCGCTTGATCCGCGGCGCACGTTCAAGCGCCCGACGAAACGCACTCATGAGATGGAAAAGTGTTACATTCTTCAGCAGATTTTCCTCTTCGACGGGCGCGTCGGTCCGTTCGTCCGCCTGAAAATAATTCCTGTAATAGACTTTTCGCTGCTCTTCGCTCATCGACGAAAGTTCCTCAGCCATCTCTTTGAACCGCCGGTATTCGAGCAAACGCCGAACGAGGTCGGTCCGAGGATCTTCCTCCTCCACGCCATCGACGCGCTCCTGCTTTGGCAGCAGCATTTTCGCTTTGATCTGACAAAGTTCCGCCGCGACTACAATAAATTCTCCCGCAATTTCGAGATCGAGCGCCGCCATCAGCCGAAGATATTCCAGGAATTCCTTCGTGATGCGCATAATTGGAATATCGTAGATGTCCAGCTCGTCTCGCTTGATGAAAAACAGTAGCAAGTCCAGCGGACCTTCGAAGATCGACGAACGGTCGCCCTTCGAAAGCCGGACTTTATACGGCGAATACGCGCCTACTGCGGATTGCGCGGACGCAATCTCCACTTCGTCCAAAAGAACGGGCGGCAGCGATGCTGGCAGGATATTGGGTGGAAGCTCCATTCCCCACTCTAATCGTTTCAGGGCCGAATTAGATTCAGCAAATCGTAAAATTCTTTTCTTTTTTTCGGAAACCGGGATTGCTATTAAACGTTATGCAATTCATTCTATTCTATTTAATTCTGTAGGAAATACTTTATGCCCCATTCCACTCCTCGACTCATTCCGCTCCGCGATTTTTTTCGCAATCCAGAGCAAACCTCTTTCCGCATTTCTCCGAACGGCGAGTATCTCTCCTACACCGCGCCCTATGAGAAGCGCATGAACGTCTTCGTCGAAAAGCGCGGCGAGCTTGGCGCGGGCAACGCCGTTCGCGTCACCTCCGAAACGGACCGCGACATTACCACGCACGGATGGAAAAGCGAGACGATTATCTTCACCCGCGATTTCGATGGCGATGAGAATTTCCATCTTTTTAGCGCGAATAAGGATGGCTCGAACACGCGAGACCTTACGCCGTTTCCTGGCGTCCGTGTGGAGATCGTCGATGAACTCCAGGAGGTCGAGAATGAAATGCTGATTGGCCTGAATAACCGCGACCCCCAGCTTTTCGATGTCTATCGCCTCAATGTCGTGACGGGTGGGATGCAGCTTATCGCGGAAAATCCCGGCGGTGTTACCGATTGGGTGACCGATCATACCGGCGCGGTCCGCTTAGCGATTCAATCCGATGGCGTGAACAATATCTATCTTTATCGCGATCGTGAGGGCGAGGAATTTCGTCCGGTGCTTTCGCTTTCGTTCCGGGACATTCTCGGCCCGCTTTTTTTTAGCTTCGATAATAAAGCGATCTATGCACTCAGCAATCTGGGCCGCGACCGTCTTGCTGCCGTAAAATACGATATTGCCAACGCGAAGGAGTTAGAAGTAATATGCGAGCATCCGGAGGTCGATCTCGCGGGGATGGAATACTCGCGGAAGCGGCACGTCCTCACGACGATCACCTACGTGACCTGGAAGAAGCAAAGGGAATTTTTAGACAATC
>DASYAJ010000355.1:0-1889 GCA_036501405.1 Kapaibacterium sp. (SeqCode) | reverse complement strand
CATTATGGTCTATCGTCGATTTATTGCCATACGCGCTATCGTACACGATGTGGACCGGGCCGTATTTATACCGATGCCCCGGATGAATATAGAGCAGCAGTCGAACAGTACCGGAATCCGGTTCCCACTGGACCTTCGTCGTATCCGAGCGGACATTCGGGTATCCGTTTTGAATCAGAATATTGACAATACGCTGAACTTCCGATGCTTCTGCCGTCAGTGACCATCGTTCGCCTTTCTTGATCGTAATCTTATCGTTCAATTCCGTTTGGAACTCGTTTGGGAGCGATTCCAATCCTTCGATCGATACATGCGAAATCGTGAAGGGTCTTCCCTCGTCGATGGTGAAGATAACGGTATCGCGAACAGGCGGTAAGGAGCCGGTGCTTTGGCCCGGAGTTTTTGTGAGCCGTTCGCGGCGAATATATTCGAAATAATTATGAAGATCGTCCCGGTTTGGAATGACCTGATAGGAACTCTTTGCCTCGATGAACCCGTGATTATGATAATACTGGTTTAATGCGGCCGTGTCCCGTTGCAAGGCCGGTTGCGATAAGGATTCATAATCGGAACCGAGCAGGTGGAAGGGCAGTCCGTGTAACGTGTGACTGAATGAACTGACCGCTTTTGTAGAGACAACGGTAGAAAGCTCATCGCTCGAAAGCGCGTGATTTCCATGAAAGATCACTTCGGTGACGATCCCCGTCGTGATGCTCGGGGATTGTTGTTCTTCGGGACCGGTGAACTGCGCCATTGCGGGCGTCGCGAGGGCACACGCAATAAAAAAGAAAATCGGCCAGAAAGAATGACGCTTTTGAAAGCGCCAAACCGAGAAGAAGGTGTGAGAAAAATGAATCGCGTTCAATCGGGAGTTCCAGGAACACCGCAAGCGGCACGGCCGAATGGTGCTACCGGCGAACTCAGCCGCAAGTGACATGCCGCGATGGAAAAAGGAATCGCCGATGATTCCGCGCGGCGATCAGTATTCGTTCAGTTCGTCATCGTAATAAAACTCGTCATCTTCGGGCGAGTAATCGGGCCAGACCTCGCCGATCGATTCGAATTGCTCTTCTTCATCTTCAATTTCTTCCAAATTTCGGACGACGGCCGGCGGAGCACCGATCCGTTCGCAGTAATCGATGAGTTCAATTTTATTGGCAGGCCAGGGGGCGTCCTGCAGGTATTCAGCTAATTCTGATGTCCAAAGCATGGGATAATATGAATGTCAAGATGTCTGAGTGGTCGAAAATGCGCAACAGGATGGAAGCGCATGATCTAAGTCTCTATTACAGGAGAGTAATTCGATTTTCGGGGTTGTTTGGTTCCGCTTGTTTCGTAAAATTTCAAATTTTTTCGCGTTTTAATCTCGCTTAGTCTCGCAATCGCGGATCGAGGGCATCGCGAAGGCCATCACCGACGAGATTATAGGCTACGACGGCAAGGAAAATGGCAAAACCAGGAAAGACGGCCAGCCACCAAGCGTGAATATCGTTACGTGCGTCATTGAGAACACTACCCCACGTAACGACCGTCGGGGGCACGCCAAACCCGAGAAACGAAAGGCTTGCTTCAATGAGAATGGCGGTTGCAATTCCAAATGCAGCAGAAATAAGCACGGGAGCGAGCGAATTCGGCAGAACATGGCGCATAATAATCCTTGAATTTTTAAAGCCAAGCGCTGAAGCGGCCGCGACGAATTCCATATTTCGAATTCGCAGGAATTCTCCCCGTGTAAAACGGGCGATTCCGGGCCAGCTCGTCAGCCCGATCAATACCATGATGAGCCAGACAGAACCTTGCTGCACCATCGCCACGATTGCTATGATCAGAAAAAACGTTGGCAGTGTCAGCACTACTTCAATGAGGCGCGATATGAGATTATCGATCCA
>DASYAJ010000354.1:0-5103 GCA_036501405.1 Kapaibacterium sp. (SeqCode) | reverse complement strand
ACTGGCTTCGGAACTGTTAAGCTGAAGCGTTCCATAACCGATAGCGACGCTAAAGGCAGATTTTAGGAAATCTTCTGCCGCCACTTTCGCTTCGGGCGCGAGCTTTGTTCCTGTCTCGGCCAAAAGATCGAGCAGCGCGACAATAATGGGTTCGAATAGAGTTAAAAGTGGATTCATTGAGTAAGCTTCGAACTTTCTAAGGTATCAAGATCATGAGCCGTCCGCACCAACTCCGGCCCGTTTATTTGAAAAAACAAGGAGGACGCTCCTGTCGAATCATGCGCCTTGAACAGCGCAATTTCATTCGATAAATTTGTAAGCTGATTCAGGCTTAAATTCGATTTTGGGATTGTATTATAGACAGCCTGACAGTTGGCAATATCGGCATATATTTGACCGTATATCACTGGATTATAGCCAACGGGCGGATTATCCGTCTTGGTCGTTACCAATGTTTGTACGTCACGAAAGAGAACGCCGTCGTTGCTCATGGCGGCGGCATTTTGAAATCCAATCGGTTGCCAGGAGCCGCAGCCGAAAAATGCTCCGAATAAGAGCAATAGGAACGTAAATTGTATTAGCTTTTTCATCTTGAATTGTTGGGCAGTTCTCGATGATTGGGCAACTTATTTGCATAACACGCTTTCTATGAAATAAATCCCGCCGCCGAAAACGCCAAACTGCCCAGGAAGACGCTCCCGACGGCGGGTATTTTATCACCGTAACGTTACACTTTTTTCTTTCTCCGCCAGCTTTTTGAACGGCTCGAAAAATTCATCCCACGGAATCTCGATGCGATACCGATAACCCGGCGATTGCGGTTTGTCGTAATGCGGGTCCACCGGAGCCTGTTTTATTTTATTGATTTGCGATTTCATAGATTTTCATTTAGAATCCAAAAGCCACAATGTAAAAAGAATCCCATGCCGGAGCCGTTGTCGCAGTCCACGTTGCAACGGTAACGGTTCCCCCAATAACATTCGCCGTCCCGAAATAACCCTGGGACGGGCCGACACTCACCGCCGCTTTGGGCGTTACGAAATATGCGAAGCCAGATGGTGGATTGCCACTCAGGAACGTTATTTGGTACACGCCGGTAACGAGCGGGTTGTCTAATACCGTTGCAATGTTGTACGAGGAATTCACTGTGATTGCTCCCGTATTACTTACCGAAACATCGGCCCAACCCCATGCGGCCGGTTTGAACGAATAGCTCCCGTCCGCACTTCCGGCGCTCGTAAACACTTGCCCAGACGTTCCAACACTGGAAGCGGCAACAGCACTCGTTCCCTCGCCCAAGATAACACCGTGCGCGGTGAGGGTTCCCGCGCCGGTTCCGCCGCTCGGAACGGCAAGAGGATTTGCAAGCGTGAGGCCGGAACTTGTTAGCGCAAGGTCAACCGTGGAACCTGTATTCGCAAGGAGTTTGAAGCCGCCGGAGGCGCGTGCAAGGAATTGGTTCGACGCAGACGCCTTCGTATGGACGGCTGTTCCGTCACTCCATACGAAGCAACTCCCGAACCCGCCGTCCGAAGCTTGTTGCCCGGCGGTGAATGATTCCGCCGCGCTCGTCGTGTCTTCGAATCCGAGAGCAACGCCATAGGTTCCCGATACATAATTCAATCCGCCCGTCGTTAGGGCATCGCTTGCCTTCATGATATTGTTGCCGCCGCCCGCAATGGAATTACTATGCGTTCCCGAAAAAACAGTTGTGCCTACGTTCAGATTGTTGCCGATCGAATCGTTGTTCAACACGACCTGATTTCCCGCCACCGTATCATTCGTTCCAACATACGCCGAACCGGAAATCCGATAATCTCCCGTCTGTAAATAGGCATGCTGATTCTCAATGTAATCTCCCGAATCGGAATTATTCTCGGCAAGTGTAATCGCATTCTGCGCGTTCGTCACCGTGATTCCGGTTCCCGCCGTGATCGTACTCCATGCAAGGCTATTCGGGGATGTTCCCCAGATCGGAATTTGTCCGTTCGCGGTTCCCAAACTTTCACTGATACCCACGCCACTCGAACCCGTAAGGATTCCCACGTCCGCCGAGGGTAAGTATTGCAGAAACAATCCATCCCCAACCGTCAAAAAATGATCTACTTCTAAACTCGTACCGATAACGCCATTGCCCGAAATGTTGAAATTCGCGGTTTGAATCGAACTGCCATTATCGATGTAGGTATTGCCGATAAGCGTTGTGATCGCAGGCCACGATAGATTCCCGGAGCCGTCATTATAGAGTACGCCGTTGGCATTCGCGTCCGGCCAGACATATCCGAAGTTCCCGGACGGCGAAGCAAGCGTCCACACGTTGTAATACGCATTCACCGGCCACGTGCTATGAATGAGATACAGCGAGTCGGTCGTGACCGGCCCTTGCGCGCGGCAAGCTGCGGCGCATAAAAAAAGTATTACTGAACAGATAAGTTTACGAGAGTCCATGCTGGTATAGATAAATTGTAGCGATACGTGATAGAAGCGTGAGGCGCAACATCGATATTGCCTCCGCTTCCGTTTGGTAACTGAGGATTCAAAAACGTATCGGCGGGCGTGGAACTATCGTTGTTGTAAAATGCGACGCGCTTCGGCCCTACGTTTTCGATTGTCAATAATTGCCCATCAACGCCGCGTGGAATAATTCCAGAAAGTTTACAATCGGCCGTCACGGTCAGGCGAATGACTGTAGCGTTGGGCGGAGTATAGGTATTCCAGTTGTCGGTATCGGCTGACAGCGTTGCTGTCCCAAAAATATCCTTTGCCGTGCCGGAGGTGAAGACCGGTGTGCCGCCCGCCGATCCCGCTCCTCCACCCCCACCTGCACCGCCTGACGTATTATTCGCTCCCTCGATGACCACGGGATATCTTCGCGCCGTAAGAGGAGCCGAAAAATCCGGCCATTCGTGAGAGCGAATAGACATGTTCCCCTGCTGAAACTCGCTTAATTCGTGCCCTTCCATTACGAAGCATCGCACCGCTCCGCCGCGCTGTTCAATATAGGAATCACCGTTCGACCATCCGGTTAGGGTTCCATCGTTGGCCAGAACGCCTTGATTCTCTCGCGTAGGAGAATAGGATACTCCGATGAATCGCTGTGCGTAAGCTTGCGCCAGCGCATAATGCGCGACGCCATAAGCATCCGTCGGAGCGGTTATATTACCAACATCTGTTTGCCCTTCGGGAAGTCCTACGGCAAGTCGGGATAGAGTATATGCGCCAGAAAACCTATCTGGGTCCGTTTCGAATTGGTCTCGGAATCCTGTCCAAAGATGGTCCGAAAAAACATCGAAAATGGTTTCCGTAGGTGAGTAGATATTGGCCGCGAATCGTTCGTCGGAGTTATTCATGTAGAAGAGATTCGAAGCGAATCCCCATCCGCCGGAATTGATGTCGGGCGGACCTATTCTATACTCAACATTGGTTGCGCCATACGGAATAGAAGCATTGAGCGTGATCGTCGTATAGGAGCCGTCCCATGCAAGATTTTGAATTTTGAATACTCCGTAGTCTGGAAGAATGATTGTTTGCCCAATCCATTGACCGTTATAAATATCCGTCCCGCCATTCTGTAGTTTTGCATTCGTGACAATCGTATTGCAATTGTCTTGCGCTGTTCCGTAAACAGTTCCTATTGTTGCATCGAGCATCCAGCCATAATCGCCATTCGCTCCCGTTTGAGCGCCGGAACCATATCCACATAACAAAAGATCGCCTACTTGTGGAGCCGAGGAGCCGGTTCGAATCGAAAGTTCAAAAACATTCCTGTCCGTGGAATTCGTTACCCACCCAATAGTCGGATAACCTCGCGTTGGATTATAAAACTGCATGAGGTCACCGGAATTTCTTCCGATGGTTGCGCTCCAAAAGGTCAGGCCAAGATCGTTTGCATTTACAGGGTTGAGGTTTCGAACGTCCATCGTCGGGCAAGTGATGATATATCTATCCCAATCGCCGATAGTTCCATTCGAGGAAACGGAAGAAATCGCGCCGGTGAAATGCTGTCCCGGCGTAATGCCGCTTCCGCCAGTAAGCGGAATCCATGGAGTTCGCTGTTGGCTCATCGCAAGATTCGTATATGGAACGATATCCGAAACGTTCAATGCGGCCGCACTAAGTTCGCCGAATTTTGCAACATTGTGTGCAATTTCAATCGAAAGAGCCGATCCATGGTTATTCGGACAAGAAACGGTATCGCTATCACCCTTCACGGATAATGCGATATGCTTCGCCGATATTTGCGTTTGCTCATGTTTTACCTCGGCGCCATCTTTCCATCGCAACGGAAGAAGTTTCACCGGATTAAATGCAGCACCGGACGGCCACGCGAGAGAAGTGTCTTTCGCGGAGTACGTAATAACATTCCCCGATACGTCGGTAACGATTATTGTTTGAGCAATACCTTGATATTGAATTTGTGTGTAGATTTGACCGCCGCCGGAAAGAAAGGTTGCGGCGTCCGTGCCTATGGCCGCTGTTGCCGCCGTGAGGAAATCACTCCCGCTTGCGATGTCGAGTGTTCCACCGGCATCCAGCGTCGTCTGTGCGCCGGAAAGCGTCGTGCCCGGAACGGTATTCAAATACTGTAGAGATGTAAAAACGAGGCGCTGTTGTTTCGTCGTTTGGTCGATTGGGAATTCTAATTTAGCAAATAAAAGCTTTGCATATTTAGCAAGCGAATCCGCTTGCGGAGTGCTCCATCCGAGCGAAACACCTGTCGTTATTTCGGAAACACCTTGATTGCACCGAGGATCGATTCCGAATATCGCTTCATAGCAAATTCCCGTATTCGTAAAGATATTTCCATTATCGATGCGCTTCGATTGGATAACATCGCATCCGATGGCGCCGCTATTGAAATTCGAGCAATAGTCGCTCCATACGTTTAACGGAGTCGTGCATAATGTTGAATCCCATAAAGCCTGCGCCCTGGTTGCCATTTTGCCGAACATTATGTCTAACGTCGTAAAATGGAGTCCAACATTCGAGCTTACGACGGCAAAAACGGCTCCGTTGACAGCACCTGTTCCGATGGATCCGTTGATACCACCCATCCAATCGTTATCCTGGCCGAAGGCTCCTATTCTCGATGGCTGAATAAAA
>DASYAJ010000353.1:0-1975 GCA_036501405.1 Kapaibacterium sp. (SeqCode) | reverse complement strand
AATGGGAATGGTATCGGTACCGATATCTTCGCATGGATCCCATCTGATACAGCTATTCGAGCGGTCATTCACTACCATCCCATTTTTGCTGATAACCATGTAGCAGAGTATTACACTCCATTTATGGTACGCGTTCTCTGCGATTACTTCGGGTTATGCGAAGATGTTGTGAAAGAAGTTTCGGCAGTTCCATCGGCCATTTCATTGAGAGTCGAGAGTGAAGGAATGGGAACGATGCTCCTTTCTTCGACAGAAGAAGCGGGCTCACTCGAAGTAATGAACGCTCTTGGCGTGCTTGTTTTTCGGGAATCCATTTCCATTGGTACGAATAGGATTTCGATACCGGAATCGCTTTCGAATGGCGTCTATTTCGCACGGCTCGCTTCCGGCAATGTCGTTCAAAGTCGGATGTTCGTGGTCACACAGAAGTAATCCCAAAAATCTTTCTTTTCATCCCATAATTTCGATCCAGTATCGCAATCCTGTAGTCTCCTTTGGATCTTGTGAATGCGGCTTTTTCCCTTTGCAGACGGTCGCTCAGCCATTAATGCGAATTAACGCGAAAACTTCCGTTTTCGGGTCACTTCTTGCAGCTTTTAGCTGTTAGAGAAAGGGAGCGTTCACTCTTTCACCGGATGAAAAAAGTTCACTAACGCATTCTGCATGATTCTTCGATAACGATTTTTCGATACACGTTATGAAAGCGATCCATTTTATCGCAGCACTTCTCCTCGTCACGACATCTGTTGCGCTCACGGGCTGCTACACGCAGGTCGCTGGCACGCGGGACTATTACGGCGGGCGCGTCTATCGCGTACCTAGCTACTCCGATACCATTCATGCCGATCAGGCTGTTCGTTACGACACGACGATGCACGGCGACACGATGTTCATCGATGAACATCCTGCCGATGACGGCGTTGCGGCCAATACTGGCGGCGGCGGCGCGAACGATGAAACCATCGTCAATAATTACGGCACCGGAACCTACTGGGACGGCCTTTGCAGTCCTGGATTTTCGGTGAGCTTCGGCTGGCCTTACTATTCGTGGTACAGCCCGTGGGAGCCTTATTACACTTGTGACTATGGTTGGGGCTATCCCGGATTTTATCCTCCGGTCTATGATGCCTGGGGTTTCGGATATCGTCCCTATTATGCCTACGGATTTTACGGCGGGTACCATTCGCATGGTTATGGCAATCGATATTTCGCTAATAATCAATATGGTCGTTATGGCTATGGCCGAACTGCGACAGGCGGACGCTTTGGCGGTGAAAGCCGCCATGCATCGGGTTCCCGTTCAGGGATTGGCTCATCGCCTTCCAGCATGGCCACGGCGGATCGTAACGCTCCGGTGCATGTCATGGCACCCGAAGGCGGAGCGATGTCGCGAGGTTCCATGGCACAAGCGCGCCAGCCAGGCGGTATGTCGACCATGTCTGCCGGTTCAAGGCAGGTTGTTGTGCGCCGCTCGGGCGGACAGGTTACTTCAATGTCGATGTCCAATCGGGGTGGCCATCAGATGGTCGTGGTGCGCCGCGGCGGATCGAGCGCAGGCGGCAACGCCTATCGCAGTTATGGTTCTGGAAACTATTCCGGACGCAGCTCCGGACGGTCTTCCAGCACCGCTCGTTCCTACGGCACCGGACGCGGATATTCCTCAGGCAGCGGCTCCAATGGCAGCGGATCTCGCGGAAGTGGGGGCGGTTCCTCCGGTCGCGCCAGCTCGGGTGGGGGCGGGGGTCGTCGATAAAATTACGACCATATTCCAGTGGCGTGCAGTTCGCCGCCACTGCTTTGCTGAAAATAGTGCGATGCGGATTAAACCACGCATTGCATGACGGACTCTCTTCTTCACCTTCCTTATACTCCTCATTCAAAATTATTGAGCAAAAAAATATTTGAGCAATGGTTCGTCAAGAAATAATGCTTCATAAAAAAGCAATGATCCGTAAATATCCGATTCTTTTTTTCG
>DASYAJ010000352.1:0-5341 GCA_036501405.1 Kapaibacterium sp. (SeqCode) | reverse complement strand
GATTCATTCGGCGGAATCGTAACGCTGGCTTCTCGAATTCCGAGCGGAGAATAGAGTTTCAAATTCCTCTCCTGCGCCGACTCATTGAACGAGCAGGCAAGGGAACCATTCGAATTAATAATCTCCAGATGATTAGCAATTGGAGCCGCGACGGCCGCAGACGGATCGGAAAATGTCGTTGTGCGGAAAATGCCGGAGAGAGTGACGGAGGTTGCAGTAAAGTCGGAATATATATAGTGATAATCGAACTGATCTTGGTAGAAATCATTCTTTTGATTATCGGTCATGACGATAGTGTGTTTTTTAAGAGACGAATCGACAGAAAAAATTGATGTGTCGTCGAATTTTAGAGAAAGTATCTGAAAAGTAGAAGAATGAATTTCAGACGTCTTTGTTCCAGTCATAAAAGTATAACTTTGAGAAAAACTAAGTGAAATGATGGAATCTGAACCAGGTGCGAATGATATCGTAAGTATATTCGATGTCGGGTAGTGATACCAAGGATCAACCTTCACAAATGAAAAAAAGAGGATGTCGGCATTCAATGAGTATTGAATTGAATCGGACAAATATAATGACGTTGTGTCGACAGTTATTTGAAGACTACTTGAAGACAGAGTCGTTCCATAGTCTGTATCACGGGTAAAATATCCACCGGGTACTTCTTGTGCTGATACTTCATAACCATGACTAAAACCCATTGCACCAATGCTTATCGTAAACGGCATCTTCCATGGACAAATCCCACTATCGGGCTTCGAGGCGAAGGCATTCGCCGCAAGCAATGTGAGAAGGAGCGCAAGCAGGTATTTCATGTCTCCTCAAACGGAACGAAAGGCAGGGTGGTTCGGAAGGGATGGAGAATTGACCTAAGCCGTGCCCACGAGTCGAGTAGTTTAATGGAACTTTCACTGATAACAATAGGTTTGAATGCCAGTAAAAATATCCAATAATAATGAGATACAGCTTCTTCATTCTATTTGCTACACTATTGTCAGCATGCTCGTCGAGCCAGGCTCCCCTGGATCCCAACCTGATGGGCCAAATACCGAATGTAGAAATTCCTGATACGCTGAATTTTGGGCAGGTGCCTCTTGGCCTTTCGGATAGTCTGACGCTTCAATTCGTTAATACTGGTCACGATTCTCTTTTCATCAAACAGTCCATCAGCACACACGTCTACAAAACCAATCAATCGGGTTTTTTGATAGCACCTGGAAAAAGAATGCAGATTACTATTTCCTTTGTCCCATCTGACTCATTAGCTCTTATAGGCTTCGATACTATACGTTCAGGGAATAATTACCACATTATTACGCTGACAGGTGGCTGGAAGAATTTTTCGGGAATGTTTCGAAATGCACCGCGATATATTCATATTACACTTAATGGTCTTATCGGCCAGTGGGATGGAAACGCGCAGAGTACACTTGATTTTGCTGCAAATGATTTCGGCCAATCAGAGAACACGTTTTTATACTACAATCCTTTGGAGTCAGGGGATACAACAGAGTTTCGGAATACCTACTATTTTGTTGACAGCTACATTAGTCCTAACCAGCCTTGCGCTTACGAAAGTAATAATACCACTGTATGGTGTGCTGTTGATTCCACAACCCATTCAATTCAATGGATTAAAGCGACCTATTCAGAGGACGATGAAAGTATGTATGGGCAGTGCGGACATGGCTTCAAACGTGTAGATAAAACGGTTGTTGCACATCAGATTCCTTTGACACAAAATGGTAATATCTGGTCGGGCATTATAAAAAGCACAGTTCTTCCGTCTACAATTGATAACATTTCATATTCTGCTAATTCTGGCGGAAGTGCGTATCCCTCTGAATACACAGTTTTGAACGCGATTCTTGGCTATGACAGCACGGCAACCCTAAGTATTTCTATTCAGTAATAAAGTTTGACTTCAAAACAGGGTGGGACTTCTGTTCAACGAAGCTCTTTTACTGTACCGAAATTTCATGCATGGGCAGGATTTGCGATGTATTGATTGAAAAACAGTGGGGCGCCATATAGATTTTGAACATTCCCACCTCATTGTTGTTAACCGACTTCTTATGACATCCAAAGAAATCCGCCAATCGTTTCTCGACTTTTTTCGGGCGCGGGGACACGAAATCGTCCCCAGCGCGCCGGTGATTCCGCATGGCGATAAAACGCTGCTCTTCACCAATGCAGGAATGAATCAGTTCAAGGATGTCTTCCTCGGAACGGGTTCCCGTTCCTACACACGCGCGGCCGATACGCAAAAAGTCATTCGCGTTTCTGGAAAGCATAACGATTTGGAAGAGGTCGGCCACGATACCTATCATCACACCTTCTTCGAGATGCTTGGGAACTGGTCCTTTGGCGATTATTATAAGAAGGAAGCCATCGGATGGGCATGGGAATTATTAACTGCGGTGTGGAAGCTCGATAAATCGCGGCTCTATGCGACGGTCTATGAAACGGACGACGAATCGTTCGAGATGTGGAAAGCCGTCACCGACATCGATCATTCGCACATTATCCGCTTCGGCGCGAAGGATAATTTCTGGGAAATGGGCGATACCGGCCCCTGTGGTCCCTGTTCGGAAATCCATTACGATCACACACCCGATAAATCGGGTGCGAGCCTGGTAAATGCCGGCGATCCGCGCGTCATCGAGATATGGAACCTTGTTTTTATCCAGTATAATCGCAATCCCGATGGCTCGCTCGAAGAGCTGCCGATGAAGCATGTCGATACCGGCATGGGCTTCGAACGTGTATGCGCGGTGCTGCAAGGGAAAGGTTCCAATTATGATACGGATGTGTTCGAGCCGTATATTCATTGGTTAGCAAAGAAGACCAATCGGTCTTATGGAACAAATGAGAAAGCGGATATTGCGATGCGGGTCATTGCCGATCATGTGCGAACGCTGACGGCTGCGATTGCCGATGGCGCTTTACCGGGCAAAGAGGGAAGAGGATATGTTCTTCGCAGAATTTTACGTCGGGCTGTGCGCTATGGACGCAATATCGGTTTTGAGGAACCGTTCCTATTTGCGTTATCGGAAGTAGTGGCGGAACAAATGGGTCATGTCTTCCCAGAAATGCGAAATCAGCTTGCATTGGTGCAAAAGGTGATTCGTTCCGAAGAGGAGAGTTTTCTTATCACGCTCGATCGCGGCCTTGCGCTCTTCGAAGATATTTCTGCCTCGATTCATACGGCGGAATCGCCCTCGATTTCCGGCGAAGATGCTTTCAAGCTCTATGACACGTTCGGGTTCCCGATCGATCTGACACAAGTATTAGCGCGTGAACGCGGCCTTTCAGTCGATATGCCACGCTTCGAAGAACTGTTGCAAGAGCAGAAAGATCGTTCCCTGCGGGTTCATGCCTCGAAAAAGCAAGTGATTTCGGCAACAACAGAGCTGTCGAATGTCGAATCGCTGTTTACTGGTTACGATAATTTTGAAGATAGCGGCAAAGCGTTGCTTGTCGAAGGCAACACGGTTATTTTGGAGCGAACACCATTTTATGCAGAGTCCGGTGGACAAATTTCCGACACGGGCATTCTCACTATCGATGGGAACCCGCATCGCGTGAAAGATGTGCGAAAATCTGGTTCCGCTATTGCGCATGTTCTCGAAGAAGAAGCGATAGACGCAGGGGAAGGTTCTGTTGTTCACGCCGCTATCGATCGCACGCGCCGCATCGACATCATGCGGAATCATTCCGCAACGCATTTAATGCACGCGGCGCTGCGAAAAGTTCTCGGCGAGCATGTGCATCAATCGGGATCGCTCGTTACACCCGATCATTTGCGTTTCGATTTCAGCCATTTCCAGAAAGTGACCGCCGAGGAACTCCGCGAAATCGAAGCAATTGTCAATGAAAAAGTCCGCGAGACAATCAAGCTCATCCACCACCGCAATATCCCATTCGAGGAAGCGAAAAAGATGGGCGCGCTTATGTTTTTCGGCGATAAATATGGGGCTTTCGTTAATGTCGTCGATTTCGGACCTTTTTCGCGGGAATTTTGTGGCGGCACACACGTCGCAAATACGGCTGAGATTGGGCTGTTCAAATTCACAAGCGAGTCCTCGATTGCGAGTGGTGTTCGGCGGATCGAAGCGGTTACGGGACGAGGCGTGGAGCAGTGGCTTCGCGAACAAGAAGAAAAGCACTCGGAACTCAGCCGTGAATTTGAAGCTCTACAGTCCGATCGTCAGCGATTGGAAAAAGAACTGGCAAAACTTCGATTAGAAGCGCGCTGCGACGAGATGAAACGCATCGCGGCTTCAGCACAAGCGATAGACGGCACCATGGTTCGAGTTGTTAGCTCGGAAATTTCCGCGAAGGATTCCGTCGAACTCCAATCGCTCGGCGAAATGCTGCGCGATGAATTAAAGCAAGGCGCGGTCGCCGTGCTTGGCGCGAAGCTTGATTCGGATAAGGTATCGCTCGTCGCGATGGTTTCGGACGATCTGATAAAAGAGAAAAAATTGAAAGCGGGCGAAATTGTCGGCAAAATCGCGGAGGCCGTCGGAGGCAAAGGCGGGGGACGTCCGCAGCTTGCACAAGCAGGCGGAAAGTTCCCAGAGAAGCTGGGCGAGGCATTGAAATCCGTTCAAGCAATCGTTGCGGAACGGTTGAAATAAATTAGAATGTCATTCCCGCGAATGCGGGAATCCATCGGTATCGGTTCTGAAAAAGCTGGATTTCCGCCATCGCGGGAATGACAGAAAGAGAAATAAAAGTTTTGAATAAGTTACCTTTAAAAACGTGGATTGCAGCTTCGGCGGCGCTGGCCGTGCTGACGACCTTCGTCGTGCTTTCCTGCGGTGCGCGGAAGGCAAATTCGCCGGAGACCATACCCGAAGCGCAAAGCTACACCGATGTCGCGCAGCTCATTCGGCCGGTTAACGGTACGATGCCATATATCGATACCTCGCCGCACCCGATGCACGTTTCGTTTTCGGGATGGTCCGGTGATACGGCAAAGGCACTGAATAATTTACGTGCGCAGATTGCTTCCATTCTTGCTGGCCCCGGCATGAGCCGCGCCAATGTGAGTGCAAAAGTTGTTTTCTTTTCCCCGAACGATTCCACCCACGATATTTACGCGCTCGATCCGAACGCGAGCGTGCTCCCGGCTTCGACCGAAAAAATGTTCACTTCTTCGACGACGCTCTGGGCATTGGGATCGAAATATGCATTTACGACGAAGCTCGATCTTGCGCCGGGAGCGAAAATAAGCGGCTCGCAGATTAATGGGAACCTCTACTTGCGTCCGAGCGGGGACCCGACGCTGACCACCAACGATCTCGATGACCTTGCCGATCAAATTCGCGCTAAG
>DASYAJ010000351.1:0-2615 GCA_036501405.1 Kapaibacterium sp. (SeqCode) | reverse complement strand
CCTTCACAAATTGTTCGAGTTCCGTGGCGAGATCGTTGGTGGTCATGCAGATTCTAAAATTGTATTACGTTTCGTTTCTAATTTTTGTTTGACGTTTTCGCGCTCGGCGTTCAGACCATCGCGTAGGAAGCGAACGATATTCGTTCCCGCCGAGCCGATTTGCTCGCCATTCGGTTGCGCAGGAACATATCGCTTCGCAAGTTGAAAGTGAACGTTCGAGGCAGCCAGATAATGCTTTGCACCCTCCTCGAGTGCCGCGAAAAGAGCACGCTGATCGCTCGGCCCGAACAATGCCTCGATCCGAGAAGTTAATGGTTCCGCTTCGTTCACACGTTCGAGGATACGCATCATGTACCCGTAATCTTCCGGAAGAAGATAATTCGCATGGAGATATTCGCCGGAATGGAATTCGTAGTGGATCACATCCGCAGTCGTTTTTACATCGACGGGATAATGCCGTTCCGCTTCCGTTCCCACGAACGCGCGTTCGAAGACGTGCTTTAAATCCACACCAAGAAGAAGATCGATAATATACGACCACGGCTGATCCCCCGCGTTCACACCGCGCAGCTTTTTTCCACCGATTTCCACTTCCCCAAAATACTGCGTCAGGAATCGGAATTCCTCGCCACCCGGTGTATTGAGCAGCATCGAGTTCCCATGCGAAATTTTGCGGAAACAGGCTTCTGCTCGATTCATGAAGGACAAAATGGACTGCTTGGATGGCGTGCCATGCTGAAGTTCCGTATAGACTTTCCCAAGTGCTTGCGCTGCAACTTTGAATTGCAGTGTCCCTTCTTTATTGATCCGGATAAACGCCGTTTCGTAGTCCGATGTTCGGAACTGCGCGAACTTCCCTTGCATGTCCGGGATTTCCGGGTTGTGGAAAAGATAGAATGCCGAAAGAAACCGATGCTCGACACCGATCTTTTCTGCAAGGAGGGTCATCGCCCGTTCCGTTCGTTCCAATACAGCGGAAAATGCGCTTGGGAGTTTCGAATGCGTTTCCCAAGCGCGTTTCTTATGATGAAAGAGCGCGGCATGAATCATCGAAAGATACGTGAACCATTCCCGCTCGTCGAGCGAAGTGCTGCTTGCTTCTCGATCGAATGCGGCAAGCGATTCGAAGAGCAGGACGTCGAGGTCCGACTGGTTCCCACTGTCGATGCTCGTGTTGAGCTGTGGAAACTGGTCACGCATCCAGTGGGAAATATCGGGCGAGGATGTGGCTGGCATTAATAATCGCGGGCGTTCAGTTCCTTGAGTTGTTCGCGAATGATATTCAGGCCGATTTGTAACTCTTCGCGCGTGATATTCAGCGGCGGACGGAACCGAATAGATCGGTCACCTGCGCCAATCAGGATCAATCCTTCCTCATAGCATTTCTGCTTGAGCAGGTCGCGCATCTGCGCTTCGGGAAGATCAAAGGCACACATCAGGCCACGGCCGCGAGCTTCGAAGACAAGCTCTGGGAATTCTTCCTGGAGCGTCTCTACTTCGCGCAGCAAAAATTCCCCTTGCACGCGCGCGTTTTCGACAAGCCCATCCTCTTCGATAATTTCCAAATATCGTTTCGAACGGAGCATATCGACCAAGTTCCCACCCCATGTCGAATTGATGCGGCTTGGTTTCTGGAATACGTTATCATGCACCTCATCGACGCGCTTTCCAGCCAAAATCCCGCAGACCTGCATCTTCTTTCCAAAGCTAATGATGTCCGGCTCGACAAAATGCTGGTGTGCCCACATTTTTCCGGTTAGCCCGATACCGGTTTGGACTTCGTCCATGATGAGTAACGCTTCGTTTTCGTCGGCAAGCTGGCGAATGGCTTTCAGGAACTCGATGCTGAAGTGATGATCGCCGCCTTCGGCTTGAATCGGCTCGATGATAATGGCCGCAATATCATCGGGATGATTGATGAAAGCGTTTTTCATCTGTTGCAGTGCGAGGCCTTCATCTTTTCGGGCGCGCGCAATGTTTTCCGCCGATTGTGGAAAGTGGAGATAGGGCGCATCGATGCGCGGCCAATCCTTGAACTTTGGGAAGTAAAGTGTTTTGTTCGGGTCGGTATTCGTCAGCGACATTGTATAGCCCGAACGACCGTGAAATGCATAACGAAAGTGCATAATCATTCGCCCACGCTCTTCGGTATAGCCATGCGTGAAATTCTTACGTACCTTCCAATCGAAGGCGGTCTTCAACGCATTTTCCACGGCCAGCGCCCCGCCTTCGATCAGGAAAAGATGCGGCAAATAATCCGGGATAGCAATGCGCGCGAAGGTCTCGACAAACTCCGCCATTTCGACCGTATAGGCGTCGGAACTCGATGGCTTGTTGATTGCCGCGCCGATCAGTTCCTCTAAAAATTCCTTATCGAACATCTTCGGATGGTTCAGCCCAATCGGGCTCGATCCGAAAAAAGTAAAGAAATCGAGATAGCGTTTGCCGCTGCGTGCATCCTCGATCCATGAACCTTTCGATTTTTTGAGATCGACCACCAAATCGAACCCATCGGCAAGCATGTGCCGCTGGAGCGTGGCATGGACTTTCGAAGCAGGAACGCGGACATGCTCGAACGCGCTTCGCGCGTTCTTATCGGTATGGCCATTCGATTG
>DASYAJ010000350.1:0-1766 GCA_036501405.1 Kapaibacterium sp. (SeqCode) | reverse complement strand
AATAAAAAGCAGTGATCACTAAACAAACGCAATCACCTACTGACTAATGACCGGCAGCTAATGACCAACGACCGGTAGCCAACAACCAATGACTAGCAATCAACAGCCGATCTTCGTCGATTCTCACGCTCATCTCGAAGGAGAACGCTTCGACGCTGATCGTGACAACGTCATCGCTCGCGCGCGCGAAGCTGGCATCGCGAATATTCTCGCCATCGGCACAGGCGATGGTCCGGGCACGCTCGACTGTGCGGTAAGGATCGCCGATAAATACGGCTTTATTTATGCGACGGTCGGCATTCATCCTCACGAAGTAAAGCTCGCGAAAGAATCTGACTTTCAGGAACTCGAAGCACTTGCAAAAAATCCTAAGGTCATCGCGTGGGGGGAGATCGGACTCGACTACTTTTACGATCACTCGCCGCGCGATTTGCAGCAGCAAGCTTTCATTCAGCAAATGGAACAGGCCAAAGCAGCAAAACTTCCCATCGTTATTCATTGCCGCCCTTCGGATGGCAGCGACAATGCTTGGGAAGATTGTCTCCGGCTAATTCAGGAGCATTGGTCTCCAAGCGGACTGGGCGGCGTACTGCATTGCTTTACCAGCACATGGCCGCATGCGAAACGCGCGCTGGACATGGGATTCATGATTTCGTTTGCCGGAAACGTGACCTTTCCGAAAGCCCAGCAGATTCGAGATTCCGCCAAAGAAGTTCCGCTCGACCGCATGTTCATTGAAACGGATTCGCCATTTCTCGCACCAGTTCCCTATCGCGGCAAAAGAAATGAGCCGGCATTTGTGAAGGAAACCGCGCGACAATTGGGCGAACTGCGCGGGCTCTCCGCCGAAGAAATTGGACAGCAGACTTCCCGCAATTTTTATAATTTCTTTTCTCTTCCTGAAAATACCGCTTCCATTTAGTTTGTTATGTAACTCTTGCTCAACAAATTCATTTATCCTATAGACTCATAAAGTCATGCCAGAGAACACTTTCGACATTGTCAGCAAAATTGACCTGCAGGAAGTTTCCAACGCCATTCAGCAGGCGTTGAAGGAAATCCATACCCGCTTTGATTTAAAGGATTCGAAGTCGAATATCGAAATGGAAGGCAAAGATGCCATCGTTCTGCACTCAATCGATGAGTACAAGCTGAAGGCGGTCAATGACGTTTTCCAGCAGAAACTGGTGAAACGGGGCGTATCGCTGAAGGGCCTGACCTATAAAGAAGTGGAAGCGGCTTCTGGAGGAACTTCAAGACGGCGTGTGACCATGCAACAGGGCGTGCCGATTGAAAAAGCGAAAGAGATCGTGAAGCTGATCAAGGATTCCAAAAAGAAAGTTCAGGCTTCCATTCAGGGAGACTTGGTGCGCGTCAGCGGCAAAGATCGCGACTCTCTGCAGGACGTAATCGCGCTGCTACGGCAAAAAGATTTAGGAATTGATTTGCAGTTTACGAACTATCGGAGCAATTAACCGCCGAGCACGCGGAGAGCGCAGAGGATTTACGGTAAAGAATCTTAAGAATTTCTCAGCGAACTCGGCGATCTCTGCGGTAAGTTCGGGTTTATAACGAATTGAGCACCTCAACCGCCATTAACGGGAAAGAAATCTTCGCCATGTTGAGCGAAGACCTCGCCGCCATTGAGCGCGAGTTCGGGCGGGACACCGTTTCTGACGTTGAAGCCATCACGGAGATTGGCGAATACCTCCGCAACGGCGGCGGCAAGCGTCTGCGACCCGCGTTGCTTCTTCTCTCTTCCAAAA
>DASYAJ010000349.1:0-4873 GCA_036501405.1 Kapaibacterium sp. (SeqCode) | reverse complement strand
AAGAGCACGATGAGCGGCTTGCCATTTTTTTCGTATTTGGGTAATTTCATAATGGTGTAGTCGTGACCTTCAGATCACGGGGCGAAATTGGCTTCGCCGTAACCTAAAGGTTACGGCTACAAGGCTTCGAACTTAAATCTCGGATCGAATTTGCCATGAGCGAATTTTTCGCAGCACGAGCGGCAGGCATACTTCAATGCGCGGCGCGTTCGATACCGATATTCTTTCTGGCAATTCGGGCAACGCACGCGCACCGAATAATGCTCCTGAAGAAACCGCTCACGTTTGGCGCGAAGCAGGGCGGTCATCGGCGCTTTCCTCCCGCTCCCGCCGATCCGATCCAGCACTTCGTAAAATTTAGGCGAATGTGAAAGCACCGTGATATGCGCGATCTCATGGAGTAGCGTTTCAAGGAATTCCTTTTCGCCATGCTCGACCGTCATCGCGAGCGAAATGCCGATGGTGTGTCTATTCTTATTATAATAGCCGCCCGTTGCGCGGTTGCAATAAACGATCTTCGGGCGTGCGAGCACGTTCGCAAAAAATGTTGCATTAATTTCGTCGAACATGCGGTGTGCAACAGCCAAAAGTTCACTCAGTCGAAACATCCAGAAGAAATCGTTACCGAGATCGAATTGCTCTGGAGAAACATTGTATTTTTCAAGCGCACGGCGGTAGGCATGAAGCAGCTCCAATTCGGAGCGAATACGACCGACGCCCGACCTCCTTCTTGAAAAGGAGGAAGAATTTGAGGATTTCCTTTTGACCAATTTTTGCGGAGCGAGCAATCGTGTTATCGCGTTCTAACTTTAGTATCTTAACCATTCTCTTCTATCGGAAGTGCGATTTCGCGCATTAACTCTTTTTCTTTTGCTCGCGGCGCTGCTTTTTGTGGCGATGCCGCTCCGCGCGCAAACCATAGAGGATTACGCTGGCGAATTTCTCGAACTCGGCGTTGGTGCTCGTTCGCTTGCGCTGGGCGGAGCGGGTGCCGCGATCAGCGAGGATGCGACGGCAGGCTACTGGAATCCTGCGGGACTGAATATGATAAAATTCCCAAGCGTGACGGCCATGCACGAGACGCGCTTCGATGGGACAGTCAGCTACGATTACGGTGCGTTTGCTACTCCGCTCAGTGCTAATTCTTCCGCCGCGCTTTCGATTTTGCATATTGCGGTGAATAATATTCTCGATACGCGCAACGCGCTTGTCGATCTGAACAATAATGGTCAGCTCGATCCGGGAGAATATCTCAATTACGATAATGTCACCACGTTTTCGAATTACGATTGGGTCGCGATTCTTTCGTATGCGAAAGAAATCGATCCAGAACTTTCCTGGGGGGTGAACGCAAAGTTGATCGACCGAAGGCTCGATCTGCAGACGACGGGAACTGGAATTGGCTTCGATGTGGGAACCCGATATACACCGAACGACCAACTAACGCTTGCGGCTGTGGCCGAGGATATTACGACCACGCTGCTTTCCTATACGACGGGAACGAAAGAACTCGTCTCGCCCACCGTTATCTTAGGCGGAGCCTACGAGTGGAGGATAACCGCCGATGGCGCGCACCGCATGATGCCGACCGCCGATATCGATCTCCGTTTTGAAAATCGCGGTCAAGATGCGATGCTCTACGTCGGACCGATTTCCGCCGATTTTCACGAAGGAATCGAATATCGTTACAAAGATCTTTTCGCCATTCGCGGCGGATACAACGACATGCAAATGTGGAGTGTCGGCGCTGGAATTATCATTTCACGATTGCATATCGACTACGCCTATCTCGGTGCCAATGCGCAGGACCAGCTTGGCGCAACACACCGTATCAGCATCTCCTTCGATCTTCAAAATCCCAAATGGAAGCGGAGCGGGGAATGAAATAAAATTGATGGACTTGGCGCACCTATCCCGGCGTTCTTAGCGTTTAGCTTTTGCTAAACGATGTTCAATTCGATCTACGAATTCATAGCCTCTCTTATCGGCGCGGGGACACTAAGCCTTGTGCTGACGACGCTCGTCTATGCGGCCGTACCGCTTATTTTCATCGTAATTTATGCGCTCGTCGCCATCTTGGGAGAGATGAAAATCTCGGCGTGGGTGCAGGACCGTCTCGGTCCGATGCGGACAGGGCCGAAGGGAATGCTGCAACCGATCGCGGACATTCTCAAGCTTCTTCAAAAGGAAGATACCACGCCCATCGCAGCCGACAAAACACTTTACCGGCTGGCGCCATGGATTATTTTTATTGGGAGCTATTCTATTTTTGCGGCGCTGCCATTTTCGGCGGTCTATATCGGAGCGCGCCTGAATACGGGCATTTTTTATGTGCTGAGCATGGGATCGTTTGCTGTTGTTTCCATTCTTATAGCGGGTTGGGGATCGAATAACAAATATTCTCTTTTGGGCGCAATGCGTTCGGTCGCGCAGATTGTTTCGTATGAAATTCCGGTCGCGCTCGCTGTGCTGACCGTTGTCGTGGTTGCGGGTTCAATGGATTTGCAGACAATCACCGATCTCCAAGCTGGCGGCATTCAAAATTGGTTCCTACTCGGTGGACCGAAAACCATTCCCGGATTCGGCGGTCCCATGAATTTTCTGCTCATTCCTGTCATGCTCATTGCATTCGCGACCTATTTCATCGGTTCACTGGCGGAAACGAACCGAGTTCCCTTCGATGTGCCGGAAGCGGAATCGGAACTTGTTGCCGGTTACCATACCGAATACAGCGCAATGAAATTCGCGATCTTTTTTCTTGCAGAATATGCGACGATGTTCGCGGTCGGAGCGGTGGCTTCCATTTTATTTCTTGGAGGGTGGCAATCGCCGTTTGGAACTTCATTGAATGGACCGGCGATGGGATTTGTCTGGTTCATTCTGAAAGGTCTGGCTTTCGTTTTTCTTCAGATTTGGATTCGATGGACGCTTCCTCGGCTCCGTGTCGATCAAGTGATGCGGATTTGCTGGAAAGTACTGATTCCATTCGGTCTTGCCGCAGTCGCCGGGGCCAGCACACTCGCGGTCGCACTTCAATAATTATGTACGATTCCGATTCTATCGATAGCGTAAGTTACGACGATCAGAGCACTCGCTCGACGACGCTTCGCCGTTTTCGCCACCGGCAATTTATTTTTACGTTCCTCTTCCTCATTGGAACTCTTATTGCCGCCGCCGGATGGTATGCAGAATGGAGAAATTTACTGAGCGTACCATTCGATCGATGGCTTGCACTCGCGGGCCATCTCTTGCAGGTTGCCGGTGTGTTTGGAAGTTTGCTGACGCCCGATTATATTGAAAACGATGGCGAATAATTACGCGCTTATGATTGAGAATAACTTTGCGTAGATGGATTGCTCCGCACATAGATTGTGTTTGATACATTAGCTTGAACAAGTATTTTAACGATATTTTTCGTGGCATTCGAACGGCGATGGAAGGGCTTACCATCGTCATTCGGCATCTCATGCGCCGAAAAGTTACACGCCAGTATCCGGAAGCGAAGAACGAATATATTCTTCCGGAGCGCGCGCGCAACCGGCTTTACGTCAACATGGACGATTGCATCGGCTGCGACAAATGCGCTCGCGCCTGCCCGGTCGATTGCATCGAGATCGAGACCGTAAAATCGGTTCCCGGCGAGGACTTGGGGGTGACGACGCGCTTTAGCAAAAAGAAATCGCTTTGGGTCACGAAGTTCGACATCGATATGGCGAAATGCTGCTATTGCTCGCTTTGCGTCTGGCCATGCCCGACAGAATGTATCGTCATGACCGAAGCATTCGAGTTTTCAGAGCAGAAGCGCGAAAATCTTGTCTATCACTTCGCGACGATGGACGAATCCGAAGCCACTCAGCACACAGAAAATTGGAAAAAATGGGAAGTTGAAGCCAGCGCGCAACGTGCAAAACAAGCTTCGGAACGTGCAGCAAAAACAGCCGCGGAAGGGAACACTCCTGCCCCCCCATCGGGAACCGCACTCAAGCCGCCACCATGGGCGAAACCTTCCCAGTAATCTAAACCATTCGTGCCGGAACTCTTCGATATTTTCTTCTACCTTTTTGCCGCAGCCACTCTCCTTTCGGCTGTGGTCGTTGCGGTTTCGCGGAATATCGTTCATGCCGCGGTTTCGCTGCTCTTCACGTTCATGGGTGTTGCGGGAATTTATGTTTTGCTCAGCGCCGATTTTCTGGCCGTCAGCCAAATTCTGATTTATGTTGGCGGGATTCTTGTGCTCATCGTTTTTGGCGTTATGCTGACCAACCGCGTCACAAACATCGATTTGAAACGTGCGCTCGGAGCGCGCATTCCGGCACTGATCCTTTGCGTGGCACTCGCGGCGCTGCTTATTTCGTTCCTCATGCAAGGTCACTGGATCACTTTCAACGACATGCCGTGGAAGCGCAGTCCGTGGGGCCATGACGCAATGGCAAAGGTTACCAATGTACAGCAGGGAACTGCGCGAGAAATACTGGACCATAATACCAGTGAAGGAACTTCCGTCGAAATAGGAAAACTGCTGATGACCGATTATCTGTTGCCGTTCGAACTTACCTCCATCATTTTGCTTGTCGCACTGCTCGGTGCGGTCATGATGGTGAGGCAGGACACGAACGGCATTCCGAGACTTCACGGCCGGCGATGGAAATGGTTCCGCAAACAATGGGAGGGGGAAGCATGAGTTTCTTTCCCGTCGGGTTAAACCATTTTCTTGTTCTTTCTGCGCTGCTCTTCGTGCTTGGAATTTTTATTATGCTCACGCGCCGGAACGCGATTGCCGTGCTGATGGGAATCGAGCTGATCTTGAATGCCGCGAACATCAATTTTGTGGCATTCAGCCGCTATGGAGCGGTCAATCTTGGCGGACATGTCG
>DASYAJ010000348.1:0-1722 GCA_036501405.1 Kapaibacterium sp. (SeqCode) | reverse complement strand
CACCAGTTCCCGCAGATCGATTGCCTTCGGAATGATCGCATCGAATTTCTGCATATCCCACGCGAAGGTAGGGCAGCGTTCGGCGCAGAGGCCGCAGTGAACGCAAATGTCCTCGTCCTTCACCATAATGCGTCCGGTTTGCTTGAGCGCTTCGCTGGTAAAGAGTTCCTGGGTGAGATTGTTTGCCGGCGCAGAAAGCCGGGAACGAAGTTCCGTCTCATCGTTGGAATCGCGCGTGATGGTCAGGCACTGCACCGGACAAATATCGATACACGCGTCGCATTCGATACACTTGGGCGCGAAGAAGACGGTCTCCATATCGCAGTTCAGGCAGCGCTGAACTTCATGCGCAGTCTGCTCCGGAGTAAAGCCGAGTTCCACTTCGGTCGAGAGATTTTTGAAACGTTCGACAAGATCGACATGCTTCATTTTCTGCCGCATGATGGGGTCGTAATTATTATGGTACGACCACTCGCTCATGCCCATTTTTTGCGAGACAAGATTCATTCCGCGCGGGGGACGCTCGTTGACGGAAATATCATTGCAATAATTATGAATCGAAATCGCGGCCTGATGTCCGTGCTCGACAGCCCAGATGATATTTTTCGGTCCCCACGCCGCATCGCCACCGAAAAAGACTCCCGGCAGCGTGGACATGTGCGTTGTCTCATCGACTTTCGGCATGTCCCACTTACCAAATTCCATTCCCAAATCTTTTTCGATCCATGGGAACGCATTGTCCTGACCGATGGCGAGAATGACATCGTCGCAGGGAAGGATTACCGAATCGATGGTGCGGGATTCGGTCGCACCTTCGTTCCATTCGAGTCGCTCGAATTCCATTCCAACAAGCTTTCCATTCTCGAGGACAAACCGCTTCGGGGCATAATTGATAACGATCTCAATTCCTTCTTCTTCGGCATCTTCGAGTTCCCAGGGCGATGCTTTGAAATACTTGCGTGGGCGGCGTGCCATGACTTTAATATCCTTCCCACCTAATCGGCGTGAGGAGCGGCAGCAGTCCATCGCGGTATTTCCGACGCCGATAATGAGAACTTGTTCTCCGATCTTCTCGATATGCCCGAAGGCGATGGAGAAAAGCCAATCGATGCCGATATGGATATTCTTCGCAGCTTCTTCGCGCCCAGGAAGATTCAAATCCTTCCCACGCGGCGCGCCGGAACCGACAAAAACGGCATCGAAATTTTGTTCCAGGAGCGCGCGCATACTCTTGATCTCGGAATTATATTGCAGATCGACTCCCATATCGGTAATCATCGCAATTTCCTCGTCGAGCACATGCGCCGGAAGGCGAAAGGAGGGGATATTCGAGCGCATGAGTCCGCCCGGTTTATCCATCGCTTCGAAAATCGTTACCTCGTATCCGAGCGGCATAAGATCGTTCGCGACGGTGAGCGATGCTGGTCCTGCGCCGATGCAGGCGATACGTTTGCCAATCTTCTCATTGGGAATGTTTGGGAGCAGGTCGCTGACATCCTCTCGCAAATCGGCGGCGACGCGCTTCAGGCGGCAAATCGCGACCGGCTTGCCATCGACGCGATCACGGCGGCAGGCGGGTTCGCACGGGCGGTCGCAGGTGCGACCAAGAATCCCTGGGAACACATTCGACTCGCGGTTGACCATGTAGGCGTCCGTGTAGCGGCCCTGCGCAATCATGCGGATGTATTCCGGCACGTTCGTATGCGCCGGACATGCCCACTG
>DASYAJ010000347.1:0-4734 GCA_036501405.1 Kapaibacterium sp. (SeqCode) | reverse complement strand
CTCATACTCGGATCGAATGCCGGTTGGAACCAACGCTTCGGCGACGTCCGCACCGCTATTTTGGGTTCCACCGTCGAAATATCCGACGCCGGTATTATCGATTCGGGCGTAGTTCACGCCGCCTTTGCGGAAGATCGCGAGATTATTGGATGTCGTGCTGGATGCGGTTGAACCCGTATAATTTGCGATGAGGCAGTTTCCGGTGCCACCGGCTTCGGCGTAGACTCCGGTTCCCGTTCCGTTCGATGCATTGGTTCCAAACACGCCATATCCTGAACCACCGGCTGTTGTTCCATAAATGGCATAACCCGATCCGCCAGCGCCTGTGCCATAGACGCCGTATCCGGTTCCACCGCTATTCGTTCCATAGACTCCCCAGCCTCCGTTGAAGAGCGTTACGCCGCGAACGCCGTATGCGCCCTGGCCATAGACTCCGATTCCTGCTGTGTTCGAGTTCGAGGTGGTTCCATACAGACCGTAGGAAGTTATGACCGAAGAAGTCGTCGATTGGCCATACACTCCAATACCAGTTCCCTGATTTTGTCCCCATATCGCATAATTGGTACTGGAGACTAAACCCAGAATGCCAATTCCTGCGGTATTGGAATTTTGTCCTTCAACAGCATAGCCGGAACCGGCCGTGACACCATACACTCCGACTCCAGGGCCAGCACTCATCACTTGACCTTCGACACCAAAGCCATTGGCGCTTGGTGTGTAGCAATCGCCTCGGACGGCAGCGAACGTGCCGGACGTCGTGGCCGAGTTCATCACACCGCGAATTCCGATACTGCCGCTAAGCGTGCCATCGGATTCTCCATACATGCCGATGCCAGATGATCCTTTCGACCAACCATAGACTCCAACCCCGCTTCCAGAGCTGTTATTAGCCAAGCCAACGATTGCATCGGCATTAGCACCTTCGGCCTGCCCCCATATACCAAAGGAACTACCAGTGGTATTGGAGGCCCATCCATATACGCCATATCCATTACCGCCAGAACCTTTTGTCTGTCCGTAAAGTCCTGTTCCGTTTCCAGCAACATTGTTGGCAATGCCTTGAACGCCCGTTGCGCCTTGTCCTTCTGCCTGTCCGAGAATACCGGTTCCGGTTCCGCTTGTGTTAGAAGCCCAGCCGAACATCCCCATTGCGCCAGCGGCGGTGCTGCTTGTCGAAGCCTGCAACGCGCTTGTCGTGCTCGCGGTATTCGTCACGGAAAAGTTACCCGCCTGGCTCGTTCCATTCGTCGCAGCAACAAGTGCTGCGGCGGCATCGGAACTGTTGGTAATGCTGAAATTTCCCGCGCTTCCTATGCCGTTCGTTGTGGCGACGAGGGCGCCAGGAGCGGCATTTGAGGCATTACTAATCTGGAAGTATCCTGCGTCGCCGGTCCCGATCGAATGCGATTCAAGAACGTTCCCAGAATTGCTGGAACCTAAATTTTCGAAATAGCCCGCACGGGCTGTTGTTGCGCCAGCAAGCACGACCCCATGGATGGCATTTCCCGTCGTTGCAGCCGAGGCATAGACCGCATCTCCCGCATTGGTAAGCCCGGCAACGCCATGTCCGCCTGCACTCGTGCCAAGGACGCCCGTGTTCGGAACCGTTCCCGCGCCGCCATCGGACGTCGTTCCCTGAACGGCAATGCCGCTTGCGCCGGTGACCGAGCTACTAATGGCCGTACCCGAAGCAATCGTTGTGAGCGCTGTACCGGAACCCGTATTGGTAAGCGAAAAAAGGCTTTGCGGAAGAGAAGCCGTTCCAGAATAAGGAAGGGTAATCGCTTGGGCGGTCGGACTTTGCCAAAGTGTTCCGCCTGCGCCATCGGCCGTCAGTACGAGGCCGGGCGTTGCTGCACCGGAAGCGACTTTGTCCATCGTCACTGCTCCGGATGCAATTTTCGAATTGGTCACGGCGCTGCCGGCCAATTTTCGTGTCGCAATAGAGCTATCCACGAGTCCGAGAAGAGCTGTAGGACCGCTCGGCGCAAAAATTGAAATGGTTCCATCGAGCGGTGCAATCGTCTGAACTCCGGCTGACGATCCCGATGAAGTGGAGTTGATGGTAATGGTATTGCCATTGGTCGTAACGGTCGTTCCGCCGGTTCCGACAATCGAGACGGTCGGCGTAATACCATTCACCGTCGTGGTTTTGATCAGCGTTGGATCGACATTTCGAGCAAATAATGCTGTGTCGGCGAAGAGGGTTGTCCGCGCAACACCAGCCGTATCGGCAAAAAACGCGCGTGTAACGTCCGAAAAGGGTGAGCGAGGAGTTAATTCACCAGAATTATCGACCTCCACGCCGAGATAGTACCGATCTGTTGCCGGATTTGAAAAGGTCAGAGGTGTGAGCGCATTCGACTGACCGATTAAGGCATCGAACTCACCACCCTGATGAAACACGATTTTTTGCGTTTCCTGATACAGGGGCGTTGTGGACGTATCCGAAGGATAGATTCGGAAGGTCATCGCATGGGTTCCGGTTAGTCCGTTTTGGTTTGCGTCGTTAATCACTCCCTGATAGGAGATAATGCGCTGCTGCTGGCTAAAACTAAGGGACGAGCCGAACGTCAAAGCGATGCACAGTGCAATCAGCACGCAAACCTTATTTGGAGAGGTTGAGCAAAGTAATGGTCTCATAAAGTTATCGGAAAAAAATTAAAGATCGTAAGCGACAATCATTCTGGATACAGCAGGATGGCGAAACCTGCCACACAAAAATACAACATTTCGGAACGCGAAGATTGAACTCCTGGATTTCGGTTGCTTGTTGAAGAGATACGTCATTACCAAATGGAACACACATTACCTCCAGAACAGCACAATGGCTTTACATGGTACGGTCCCGATTGGGTCCAACGCGTGCAGGAATGGACCTACGAATTTTCTCGCCTGGAAGTGGAAGAATTAGAGCGTGCTGCTGAAGCCTGCTCTGCTCAACATGCAGCACAGGAGATAGAAAAAATCCTGGTTCGGGAGTTCCAGCTGCCGCTGCTTGGGCAGAGACTGAGTGCGATTCGAAAGAAGCTTCTGCAGGGACCGGGATTTGCGCTATTGCGGGGATTACCTGTGGAACGATATTCCGAACGCGAAGCCGCCACGATCTTCTGTGGGATCGGTTCCCATCTCGGGGTTGCGAGGCCGCAAAACGCCGCTGGCCATCTGCTCGGGCATGTCCGCGATGTCGGAATGTCCAGCAAGGACCCGAGTGTCCGCATTTATCAGACGAAGGAGCGGCAAACGTTCCATACCGATTCGACAGATATCGTCGGCCTTCTGTGTCTGAATACCGCAAAGGTTGGGGGACTTTCGCTGTTGGTCAGCTCGAACACGATCTTCAATGAGATGCGGCGCCGGAGGCCCGAGCTTCTTGCGTTGCTCATGCACGAGATCGCGACCGACCGACGCGGCGAGACACCGAAGGGAATGCTTCCTTATTATTCGATTCCAGTGTTTAATTATTTCGAAGGGTATCTCAGTTCGCTCTATCAGCGGCAATATATCGAGTCGGCACAGCGGTTCCCGGATGCCACGCGATTGACGTCAGCGCATATCGAAGCGCTCGATCTTTACGACGCACTTGCCAACGATCCAAACTTGAATTTTTCGATGAAGCTTGAAGGCGGCGATATTCAGTTTGTCTATAATCACACTTTGCTGCACGATCGCACCGGATTCGAGGACTGGCCGGAGCCGGAACGAAAACGGCATCTTCTTCGGCTTTGGTTAAGCGTTCTGGGCGATCGGCCGCTCCCACCTGTGTTTGTGCAAAAATTTGGAAGCGTGGAAATTGGGAACCGAGGCGGATTTTTTGTATAATAAGGTGAACGCCCTATCGAGCATTCTCGATGCAATTGCCACGGAAAAATAAAGGCTATTATTATACCTTAGGAAACCGGACCATTACGGTTGTTCCTTTTCCTTCTGAGGACCGAATCTCAATGGACCCGTTCATCGATTCGACGAGCTTTTTTGTAATGGTCAGGCCTAAGCCGGACCCATCGGAATCGAAGGACTTACGTTCGCGACGAAATTCATCGAAAATAAAAGGCAGGAACGATTCCGAAATTCCAATGCCGGTATCGACCACGCAGATACTGACGCGCGGATCCGTTTTCTGACCATCCTCGATTACATGCACCAGGATGGTTCCGCTGTTGGTGAACTTAATGGCATTCCCGATCAAATTGGTGAGGATCCGTTCCAGATAACTGGGGTTCGCAAAAATGCGGAGCTCGGTCGCTTGAGTTCCAAGGCTCAATGAGACCGATTTCTTTTTCGAAATCGGCTCCAACATTTTTACAATATTCTGGACGGTCTCCACGGGATCGATGACTTCTCCGGCGAAATCGTTCCTTCGTCCTTCGAGTCGTGAAAGATCGAGAATATCGTTGATGATTTCAATCAACCGTTTCGAATTTGCCTCGATGACCTTTGTATAGCTTTCGATATCCGGATTTCCGGCAGCAATTTCCTCGACCACATTGCAATTGGCAATGATGGCCATGAGCGGCGTCCGCAATTCGTGACTCATACTCGAAAGAAAGCTCGATTTTGCGCGGGCGTGTTCTTCGGCAATTTCTTTCGCTCGCACGAGTTCTTGCTCGATCCGGCGCCGGTCGGTAACATCGGTTATAGCGCACCAGCACATGCGTTGAGCAGTCGAAGTGCTGGAGGCGAAAATAGCCGCGCTATTGAGTTGGACCCACCGTTGTTGTCCATGAATCGAAA
>DASYAJ010000346.1:0-4503 GCA_036501405.1 Kapaibacterium sp. (SeqCode) | reverse complement strand
CCTGCGCTGGATAAAGACCTACGAGAAGCTTGACCAGCGTTGTCTTTCCAGCGCCGGAAGGTCCGACAAAAGCCACAGTTTCACCACGAGAAGTAGAGAAGGTAATCTTCGTTAATGCGTTCGTCGATGCCGTGAGGTGCTTGAACGAAACATCCTCGAAGGAGAGCGTTTGAATTCGTCCTATTGGAACGGGATGCAACGGCTTTCGTTCAATTGGCATCTTCAGAATATCCTCGAAAATATTGAGCGATGCTTCGGCTTCGCGGAACGTATTGATAATGTTCCCGATTTCCTGGAGTGGCGTAAAAACAATAAAGGAATAAATGTAGAGCGCGAAAAATTGTCCGAACGTCACTTGATGAACGAACACCAGGTAGAGCATCAGGAAAAGAATTCCGTTCCGAAGCGTGTTGACAACCGTTCCCTGCAAGAAACTAAGGCTCCGGACATACTTCACCTTTTTCAGTTCCAATTGCAGAATGCTGTCCGTGGTTGAATTTAGGCGTTCAATTTCTTGCTCCGCAAGCCCTAGGCTTTTAACCAATTCGATATTCCTGAGCGATTCCGTCGTAGAACCTGCTAAGGCCGTTGTTTGTGCGACGATCGTCTTTTGGATCGTTTTGATCTTCTTCCCCAGAATCCAGCTCATGACACCGATCGTCGCCATGCCGAAAAGATAGGCCGGCGCAATCGCCCAGTGGACGTAGATCGAGTAGCCCATGACGAAGAACACTCCAACAATTGTCGTGAATACGAAACCGACAAAAGCCTGAATGACTTTTTCGGTGTCGAGCCGGACTTTCTGTAACTTTCCGAGCGTCTCGCCGCTGCGCTGGTCCTCGAAAACCTGATACGGTAACTTTAACGAATGCTCGACGCCTTCGCTATAAATCTGTACGCCAAGGCGCTGCGTGAGGACATTCGTGTAATAATCCTGGAAATTTTTCGCGGTCCTCGAAACCAGCGCCGCGCCCATCATCAAGAGGACGAGCGGCGTAACGCCGCCGAAAAATTGATTCGAAGATATTTTCCCTAATTTTGTTACATAATCATCGAGAATCTGACGAAAAATCAGCGGATCGACTAACGAAAATAGGATATTTACGGCAGCTAAGATGAGCGAAAGAAAAACAAGCTTCCGGTATCTCTTGAGATAATTAAAAAGAAGTTTCATATTCGTTGAAATAGACGTTTGTTTCAACGAATATATTGTAAAGCGGTTTCCAAAATCGAAACCGCTTTTCAAAAAACTTCTGCGAAAAGCGCTCTGAACGACTTTATTTAACGACAGTCGTCCGCGAAACGGACGTTCGCTTCGACGATGCCGCCCGCGCGATCACGATTATAAGCACGAGCAGTGCAATCACCGCGACGCCAATAAGCAGCCATGTGTTCGTGCCCTGCGGAGTCATTGGCGCGTCCGTCGTGCTCGTCGTGGTGCTCGATGACGAAGAGTGGTCAACGGATGCTCCGCCGGACCCGCTCGGTGCGGTCGAGGTACTTGGAGAAGAGGTGCTCGGTGCAGTCGAGGTACTCGGAGAGGATGTGCTGGGTGCGGTCGATACTCCTGAGCTTCCACTGCTATTGTCCTGTGCAATCGCGATTGGATGAGCTACAAAAAGCAGAAGGGTCGCAAGTGCGAAAATGCGGTAAAGATTATTTCGGATCATATTCGTATTTTTTCTATTGTTCAGTTCTGAAGCGAAGCTCCGGACTTTCCGGAATTCGCACTCGGCTGTACATCCTAAGAAAAAATATGCCAAAATCTCATCCTTTACCCATTCAAATCCACCCACACAGTCTTCGTCTCTGTATAAAGATCGATTGCCGCGCGGCCCAGTTCCCGGCCAATGCCGCTCGCTTTATAGCCGCCGAAGGGAACCGCATTATCCGTCGTCGAAATCGTATTGATCCACACAGTTCCCGCTTTTACACGCCGTGCCATCTGATGCGCTTTCTTAATATCCCGCGTCCAAATCGCGGCCGCAAGACCGAAGGCGGAGTTATTTGCCTCCCGAATGCCCTCTTCCGGCTCCGAGAACTTTATTACACTCGCAACAGGACCGAAAATCTCCTCTTGTGCGACGCGCATCGAATTCGTCACGCCTTCGAGAACCGTTGGCTTCATAAAGTAGCCTTTGGTTCCAATTCGCTCACCGCCGATGGCTACGGTCGCACCTTCCATTTTCCCAATCGAAACGTAGTCCATCACGCGACCCAAATGCTCTTCGGAAATCAGTGCGCCAAGCCGCGTCTTCGGATGCAATGGATCGCCCGCGACCATCTTCGCCGCCCGGCTCCGAAGCACGGACATAAATTCGTCGTAACCTTTTTCTTCTATAAAAATTCGGGAACCGGCGGTACACATTTCCCCCTGATTGAAGAAAATTCCACCGAGCGCATACTTCGCCGCCGTTTCAAGATCGGCATCCGCAAAAATAATATTCGGCGACTTTCCACCGAGTTCCAACGATACGCGCTTTAGTGTATTCGCCGCGCCGCGCATGATCTGCTTCCCTACTTCGACGCTCCCGGTAAACGCAATCTTATCAACTCCCGGATGATCGACAATCGCTTTGCCCGTTGTGGGACCAAAGCCGGTCACGACGTTGAACACTCCGGCGGGAACTCCCGCTTCGAGCGTCAGCTCTGCAAAGCGCAGCGCCGTAAGCGGTGTCTGTTCCGCAGGCTTGAGAACAATGGTGTTCCCACACGCCAGCGCAGGTGCTACTTTCCACGCGAGCATTTGCAGAGGAAAATTCCAGGGAATGATTTGTCCGCAAACGCCAATCGGTTCCCGAAGCGTATAGACCAATGCTTCGCCGCCCGCCGTGTTCGCGAGTGTCTCGCCCGCTATCTTCGTCGGCCAACCTGCGTAGTATTCAAAACAATCTGCGGCTTGCGGAATATCGAATTTCGAGGACTCGAAAATCGGCTTGCCTGTATCGAGCGTTTCGAGTTCCGAAATTTCATCGAGATTTGCGCGAATCAGTTCCGATAGCTTCCATAGGACGCGGGAACGATCCCGTGGCGACATCTTCCGCCACGGACTGCCCTCCTCGAATGCTTTCCGTGCCGCTTTGACCGCGAGATCGACATCCTCCGGCCCGGCTTCGGCCACTTCGACGATCACCTCGCCCGTCGCCGGGTTCCGCGTCTCGAACGTCTTCGATTGCAAGGCATCGACAAATTCGCCGCCGATAAAAAGCTTGCCCGGCTTCGGGTTCGCTTTCGCGGGCTTTAATTCAACTTGAATGTCTTCTGATTTTGCTATAAGTGTTTCTGGCATAGTGAGCGGCTTAACAACAAATTCGTAAAAATAAACCCAATTATTTTTTAGCGCATGACAACAATTTTCGAAGATGCTTTTCCCACTGCAGTAGAGAGAGTAACGACATAAATTCCCATTGGAACATTACCGCCATCATCCTCTTTCCCATCCCAGAAAATGGAATGGGTTCCAGCGGCCAATGTAGCGAGCTCGATGGTCTTCACTCGATTACCCAACACATTGGAGATTGTAACGGAAGTGAAACTTTGGGTGCTCAGTGTAAACGAAATCTCGACCGAATGGGAACTCGGATCGAAAGGATTCGGGTAGGTCGAAATGAAAAGCGATGGAACTGTTTTTTGCTCGACCGAAAGCGGTGGAACGTAAGACGCAATCATCGGACGAATAACCGGAAAATAACTCCCAAGGCCCGACCAGCGTGTGGAATCGAGATTAGAAACAACGATCGGCGTGAGGCCGGAAGCCGAGTCCATTGCAGGCCACCAGCCGGAATCCGGCGTCATCGTTTTCCAGTTCCCACTTGCGGCGGGCGTTTCGTAAGCGAACATGCCGGTTACGTTCCCATTGTTATCGCCCGCGCCGCTTTCACACTGCGTGCCATACAGCGAATCGTTATACATCGCCTGAATGCGCGGCGCTGTTCTGCTTTGCTGAATGGCCTCCGCGCCGCCGCGAAACGTGTTCCCGCCGAGTTCCATACTTTCAGTGTCCAACTGGCTCACCGCAATCCAATAAGTTCCAGCCGCAAGCGCAATCGGCTGCCCATTGTAATACGTACTGAATTGATCGAAATCCGGTCCACGCCGAAACATCATTGGCGGATTGGTTGTGAGCGGTTTCTTCGGAATCGAGGAATCGGAATCTGCCGTCCAAAGACTAAATTGAACAGAGTCAGGATTTTGACTCGCGCTGCCAAAATAAACGCGCGCGCCGTAAAACGTATCGGGCCGCACAAGCTTGAACTTCATCGCAAAACTTCCCGTCATCCCTTTGAATCCGATCCCCTTCCCCTCGATTCGCGTCAACTTCGGAATATCATTCCCTACATTCGGTTCCGGATCGAGCCCGGCATTATCCATCGCAAATTCCTCTATTCCTGTTGGTCGAGGTTCCGATTTTAAATAAAATATCGAATAGGTTTGATAATCGGAAGGTATAGATGAGGGGCCATCGTATTCCAGAGCTGCGAATAATGTGTAAGGCCCATTGAG
>DASYAJ010000345.1:0-8900 GCA_036501405.1 Kapaibacterium sp. (SeqCode) | reverse complement strand
AACCTTTTCTAAAGAACAGCCGAAAAACAAAATAAATAATCAATTCCCACGCTCGGTCAGAAAAACTAAATTCTTGCATTCGCATTCCTCATTGTCGTATTTTTGCAGGATAATTACACTCTTTCGGATATGATTTACGGATGTAATATCAAGGCGCTTGTGCAGTTCGTTGACAGCCTTTCGACGATGGTCAAGGGTAATAGCTGGGAAAGGTAACCCCCCGGAAAGCGGATGGACAATGTATGCGGGGTCTTTCCGATCTACACCCGCTCGCGCGCGGCCGCGCTCACCGCCGAAGTGGCCAACACCTCGCGCTCGCCGATCTCACGCAACAGACGCTCTTCGATTACGAAGCCGACCAGCCAGTGGTGCCGGAACGAATGACACCCTTGAACATTAATATCGTTCCTGCTGTTGTAAAGTTGTATGAAAAAGGCATTTCGTCATGCGTCGGCTGTTGTTCAAAAACCGGCAAAGAAAAATGTGGTGAAAGCTCCGCGAAGGAGGTCTGCACAGACTGCGACACCGAAGCTTGAAAAGGCTCGGCATCTCACGGCGCCGATTTTTAATACAAGTATGGTTGGAAAACTTATTAAATACGAGCGCCCGTTCGATTCTGTATGGCCCGAAATGGAAGATTAATTCTCGTTGATACTCATATCTGGATCTGGAGTGTCGATAAGAACGCACGACTTCGGACGAATTTTCAGGGCCTGATCGAAAGGGAATGGCAACGCAAGATAATCGATACAAAAATTCAATAAGGCGGCCATCGCCGTGACGAACTCGATCAATATTAATGGTTCGGTGTGGGATCTCCCTCCAAAGATTCCCCATGAAGAACCCGATCAGATGGAATCAAAATGAGGATTTCTCAAACGTAGCAAAGCTAGGTATTATCCTAATTCCACGGAACCATTTCAGGTATAACTTCATGTTATACCTTATCAAGAGATCCACTTGATGGACTGCTTGCAGCTATTACAAACGAGTTTGATCTTGTAGTGATTGATTCGACCGCGGCCAACAATTTCTGTGTTTGTCGAGCCGCAATGAAGGCATTCTTTTTATCAGCCCCAACGTGACTCTCGCTTCATGTAAATCCATGCTGTCGAAACGCCCGAGCTTTCCCCAGTAAATCGCGATTTCGGCAAGAATTGCTGGCGCGAGAAAAAGGTTCTTACATTTATACACGTCCTACGGAATGCACGAGAAGTAAAGGCCATTCGCTGCTATTTCATCTGAATTACTTTGTCCAATTTTTGTTGTGCTTTTGCAATGGCCGATTTGGACTTATTTCATCACGAAGACGGAAAGCCGAATATCGAGGATTACGCCTTCGATAACGGTATGCACTTCTGGTACGCATCAGATGTCGCGGCAGCCCTTGGGTACGATGACTTCGCTTTATTCAAAAAGAATGTATTGAATAAAGCGTACGGGCTGTGTATGGCAAACGAGTTTCCGGTTCCCGAAAACTTCGAGCAATGCACGCGGGAAGTAAATGGAGAAATAATTGAAGATGTAAAAATTTCCCGTTTTGCCTTTCTCCTAACAGTCGTTAGCGGCGACATCGCTCGCCCACAAGTGCAACGCGCTCAAGCATACTTTGCCGCTTTCGCAGACGCTGCGGCGCAGTTTATGCAGGAGCGCGAGATTGGTGAACGTCTTACGGTTCGCAGCAAGATAAAAGAAGGTAATCGCGCTTTAGAGAGCGTGGCGAGTAGTCATGGGCTAAAACATTTTGGCCTATTTCATAACGCTGGCTACATGGGGATGTATAACATGAGTTATACTGCCCTTCAAAAAGCAAAAGGTGTACCCGAGGGTCGAACTCCACTTGATTTTATGGGAACCCGAGAGTTAAACGCGAATCTTTTTAGATTGAGCGAAACCAAAGCAAGAATTGTTGCTCGGAAGGATTATGGCGACCATGCGCTTCAGTCCACGGCCAGAACTGTCGGTGCTGAAGTCCGAGGTCTTATGACTAAAGACGGAGGAACGCCTCCAGAAGCCCTCCCCACTCATCGAGACATTACCGAAGCGCAAAAACAGTTAAAGGGCGCTAAGCGCGAGCTGAAAAAGATTGATGGGCCGCATCCAGCAAAAAGCCGTTCTAAGAAGATCGGCCCGGAATCCGATAGGCTGCTTTAAGACTTTCCTTCACTTTTCCTAATATCGGTTCCCTTCCCCACCTCTTTCGTGTTCTTGCGGCTTGTGCGGGTGTCATTCCGTATGTGGAATGAATTCTTCCGAAATGTAGTAGTAGAAATGAAGATTCACTGGCCGCGACTAAGTTTTCGAATTACTTACTCCATTCGTTTGCAGGCAGAGTTGAACGCTTCTAGGCTAATTCCCTTGCCACAAACTGAAGGAAGTGTTCCGCCTGCTGCCAAAGAACGTAAGTTAATCGGCTTTCTTCATCTTGCCAATTTTTCGCTCGTCTGGAAAAGAAGAATTTTGCCGTGGGCGTTCTTATTTCCCAAAGAATTCCATTCCTCGAAGCTCGAATTTGGAATGAGATTCAATTGGCAAATGCACTGCTCGAAACAAGGAGATAAAAAGAAGAAATCGTTCATATCAAGGTCATTTTCCCAAGAATACCGGTACGGGATTTCGGTTGAGGAATATCCCAAAACTTTTCCTTCGTTTTCTTCGTAGAATGCCGATTCAGTAGAATGCCGGTTCAGAAGTTTTTTCCGCCCAGCAATTTTTACGACTAAGCGATTTTCGATTTTTTTACGATGCATTCCATTCTTACGCATTCCGAACGTTTTCAGGACCGTCACATCGGCCCTAATGCCGGCGACATTGACACGATGCTTTTCACCTGCGGGATCCACTCGCTCGATGAATTAGTGAAGCAGACTATTCCATCGGCGATCCGCCTGAAGCACCCGCTTGAACTCAAGCCGGCCATGACCGAAACCGAGTTCCTCGCCCACGCCGGCGAGCTGGCGAAAAAGAATAAGGTCTATAAGTCCTATATCGGGATGGGCTATTACGATACGATTGTGCCGCCGGTGATTCTGCGGAATGTGCTCGAAAATCCGGGCTGGTACACGCAGTACACGCCGTATCAAGCAGAGATTTCGCAGGGGCGTTTGGAATCGCTCGTGAATTTTCAGACGATGGTCGTCGACCTGACGGCGCTGCCAATAGCAAACGCCTCGCTCCTCGATGAAGGAACTGCCGCCGCGGAAGCGATGCACCTGATGCTCGCGATCCATAAAAATTCCGAAGCGAATACGCTCTTCGTTTCCGATAACATGTTCCCGCAAACGCTCGATGTCTTAAAGACGCGCGCCGAAGCCATCGGCGTGGATATTCGCGTCGGCGATCATCGGGAACTCGAATGGACGCCGGACATTTTTGGCGCGATCGTGCAATATCCCGCCGGCGATGGCGAGCTGTATGATTATCGTAGTTTCGCCGAAGCAGCCCATGCGAACGGCACGCTCGTCGCGGTCGGCTGCGACTTGATGGCGCTCTTGATGCTGACGCCGCCCGGTGAATTCGGCGCGGACATCGCCTTCGGTTCCGCGCAGCGCTTCGGCGTTCCGATGGGATTCGGCGGCCCGCACGCCGCATTCTTCGCGACAAAGGACGAATATAAACGTTCCATGCCGGGCCGCATTATCGGTCTCACCATCGATACGCATGGGAACCCGGCATACCGCATGGCGCTCCAAACGCGCGAGCAGCATATTCGCCGCGATAAAGCGACGAGCAATATCTGCACCGCGCAAGCGCTGCTCGCAAACATGGCGGCGATGTACGCCGTGTATCATGGCCCGCAGGGGCTACGCACCATCTCGCGCAGGATTCATTCCCTCACACAGCTTTTGGCCGATGGCCTGAAGGAGATCGGCTTCACGCTGCGAAACCGCCGCTTTTTCGATACGCTGAAAGTCGAGATCGATTCGGTCGCCACGCTCGAAGCATTGCGACGCGAAGCCATGAAAGCGGAGATGAACTTCCGCTATTTTTCGGAACATGCCGTCGGCATTTCGCTCGATGAAACGACGACGCGCCAGGATGTCGCGCATATTCTGAGCGTGTTCCAACATGCAATGTCCGGTTCCAATGGCGTCATGAGCTATTTGCCAGGACTCGAAAAAAAGCTCCAGCCCGAATTTGCCGAAGGCTTTGCCCGCACCACCGAGTATCTTTCCCATGTCACCTTCAACCGGCACCACTCCGAGACCGAAATGCTGCGCTATATCAAGCAGCTTGAAAATAAAGATTTTTCACTCGCGCAGGGAATGATTCCGCTTGGGAGCTGCACGATGAAGCTGAACGCCACCGCCGAAATGATTCCAGTGACCTGGCGCTCGTTCGGGAAAATCCATCCCTTCGCGCCGCTCGAACAGGCCGAAGGTTATCTGGAAATGTTCCGTGAGCTCGAAACGATGCTGAAACAGATTACCGGCTTCGATGCCGTTTCGCTCCAGCCGAACTCCGGCGCCCAGGGTGAGTATGCCGGCCTGCTCGTCATTCGCGCATTCCACAAGCACCATCGCCAATCCCACCGCGATCTCGTGCTGATTCCCGCTTCGGCGCATGGAACCAATCCCGCGAGCGCCGTCATGGCCGGAATGCGTGTCTCCGTCGTCAAGACCGATGAACATGGCAACATCGACATGACCGATCTCAAAGAAAAAGCCGAAGCCAATAAGGATACGCTCGCCGCGCTCATGGTAACCTATCCTTCGACACACGGAGTATTCGAAGAGAGCATCAAGGATATTTGCCGCATCATTCACGAGAACGGCGGACAAGTTTATATGGATGGCGCGAATATGAATGCGCAGGTCGGGCTGACGAATCCGGGAGTAATCGGCGCGGATGTTTGCCATCTTAATTTGCACAAAACATTTTGCATCCCGCACGGCGGCGGCGGACCCGGCATGGGACCCATCGGCGTCGCGAAGCACCTTGCGCCTTTCCTTCCCGGACATGCTGTCGTTTCAGCCGGTGGCGACCGCGCCATTGGCGCCGTCAGCGCCGCGCCCTGGGGCAGTTCGAGCATTCTGCTCATCTCCTATGCCTACATCGCGATGATGGGCGCCGAAGGACTCACGCGCGCAACCGAACTTGCCATTCTCAATGCAAATTATATCAAGACGCGCCTCGAAAAACACTTCCCAACGCTCTACGAAGGTACGATGGGCCGTGTGGCCCATGAAATGATCCTCGATATGCGCGGTTTCAAATCTGCGGGCGTCGATGTCGAAGATATTGCGAAGCGATTGATGGACTATGGCTTCCACGCTCCCACACTTTCCTTCCCTGTCGCCGGAACGCTGATGGTCGAGCCGACCGAAAGCGAGCCGATCGAAGAAATCGACCGCTTCTGTGATGCCATGATCGCGATCCGTAAAGAGATCGACGATGTCGCCTCCGGCGCGCTCGATGCAAAGGATAATCCGCTGAAGAATGCGCCACACACCGCCGAATCGCTCATCAGCGACACATGGAACCATTCTTATTCCCGTGAAAAAGCGGCTTATCCGGTTCCCGGTTTGCGGCAGAATAAATTCTGGCCCAGCATCGGGCGCGTCAACAATGCCTATGGCGACCGCACGCTCATCTGCACCTGCCCACCGATAGAAGCTTACGAAACCACGCTTTCCGACCGAGAAGGAGTATTAGCCTAATGCGAAACACGATCATCCTCGTCCTCACCCTTCTGGCTTCCGTTCCCGGAATGGCACAGCATCACGCGGCTACAAAATTCCCACTCCCGCCAGTGGGAACGATGCTCGTCAATGTCTATTACGTGACCGATTCCTCGAACCGCCTGGTCCCGAAATCCACAATCGATCCCCAAATTCCAAACGACACGCTTTTGGTCGTGCGGTCAGGAATTAAATTATTCGGCCGGTCCAATTGCGTCGTCATTGCAGCGAAATCGCATCCCGATACCGTCATCATGTCGTACGCGGCAACGGGCGATCTCTATATGCGTGGCGGTCATGACACCGTGTGGTCTGTGATGCCGTTTGGCATGAAGCCCGGCAAGCAGATCATCGAGCATTTACATGCCGATAGCGGCACGCTGCTGGGCAAGCCCTATTATGCGCCGCACAACCGCACCACACAAGTCGTGCGCCACGATACCATTTCGGTCGAAGGAAAAGTCTACGATTGCATCGAGCTATTGGTCGATGACATCCGCCTCTATGAAAATAAGAACTGGGAACAGGGTACGCGTTATTGGTATGCGCCGGAACTTGGATACCTCGTGAAATTAAATATGGGTTGGAACACTTCCTATTTTCTGAACCAACAGCTCATGGTCTGGCAGCCGCCCGATAAAAAATAATCGGAGGTCTGCTCAGAGCCACGCATGCACTTGCGCCCGTGTGTCCGCGTCGCAGTGCAAAATGGGACGCAGATCGTTCGCTTGCGCATCTTCGTATGCATTCGATTCCAATGCGCGATGAATCAGTTCGGGAATACGCGGGAATGGAATCATTCCCTCTAAAAACGCTTCAACCGCTACCTCGTTCGCGGCGTTAAGCACGCAAGGGTAAAGCCCTCCGCGCTCACCGGCCAGACGCGCAAGCGAGAGGGTCGGGAATTTATCGTAGTCTGGCTCGAAAAATTCGAGCGGCGTGGCCGATGCAAGATCGAGCAAGTGATAGGAGGTATTCAACCGTTCGGGCGCGGTCAAAGCATATTGAATCGCCAGCCGCATGTCCGGCATTCCAAGCTGCGCTTTCATACTTCCGTCCGAAAATTCTACGAAGGAATGCACAATGGATTGTGGGTGTACGATCACATCGATTTTCGAAAGTTCCAAATCGAACAGCCACTTCGCTTCGAGAATTTCGAGTCCCTTGTTCATCAGTGTGGCGGAGTCAATGGTAATTTTTCTCCCCATCACCCACTTCGGATGTTTCAGCGCCATCGCCGGTGTAACGGTTGGGAACTGCTCTTTCGGGAGCGTCCGAAAGGGGCCGCCGCTCGCCGTGAGTACGATGCGGCGAATGCTTTCTTTTGTTTCTCCGACAAGGCACTGATAGATTGCAGAATGCTCGGAATCGATCGGCACGATTTCCGCGCCGGTCCGGCGAGCTAACGCCATAATCCACTCTCCCGCGACAACGAGGGTCTCTTTATTTGCCAGCGCAACCCGCTTGCCGAGCTTGACCGCTTCGACGGTCGAACTGAGTCCCGCAAAGCCCACCAGCCCGCCAACGAAGATATCGTACTCGCCACGCTGGGCTAATGCTTGAAGCCCTTCTGGGCCGCAGAAAAGTTCACAATCTACATCCCGTAATTCTTTCGCAGCGCTTGGATCGGCAAGGGCAACAAACCTCGGCTGAAATTCCTCAACTTGCTTTCGCAGCAGCGCGACATTTCGATTCGCGGCCAGCGCCACAATCCGGAACCGTTCCGGATTGTGGCGGACAACATCGAGCGTATTGGTTCCAATCGAGCCGGTGGAACCAAACAGTGCGATGGTTCGAGGAGCGATGGTTTGTGGCGGAATGGGTGAATCGTGGGTCATCGGTTCTGAATAGAACACATTTCAACCTTCCGTTCGTTTTAGGAATCTGAAGCGCGTAAAGCCTGTGGGACGCCCCCTCCCACCCGAGAAAAATTATCGTACCGCTTTCTTTTCGTGGCCTCGTGGCTGAATGGCATTTTTTCGAGCGAGATTCGAGAGAATATCCTGAATTTTGCGGTCGAGATCGTCGAGCCGGAATGGTTTTACAATGTGATCGGTGAATCCGACCCGAAAACTCGTCTCGATATTCGAAGGGGTTCCCATTGCCGTAACCGCAATCGCCGGAACCGGCGTCGGAAGCAAGGGAAGCAAATCCCAACCGCTTTCGCCTTCGAGCTGAATATCGCACAAGATGAGATCGTACGTATTGCGCTGGACCTTTTCGACGGCCTGTGTATTATTTTCGACGGCCTCCACCGCATAACCACGCAATCGTAATAGTTCTGATAACGCGAGCCTCGCGTCTGCTTGATCGTCCACCAGGAGCAGGCGCGCATTGTGCCGGAGCCGCAATTGCCGCGAATCCTCCCTGCCCATGGGTGCTCCCGGTGCTTCGAGCGCGGGAAGTTCCAGGGTGAACGTCGTTCCCTTCCCGGGTCCATCGCTCTGCGCCGAAAGCTTCCCAGTAAATGTTTCCGTGAGCGCGCGCGCAATTGTCAGCCCAAGCCCCAGCCCGCCATACTTGCGTGCAATGTTCGGCATCCCTTGTGTGAAGGGCCGGAAAATTCGTTCCATCGTTTCCTGGTCCATCCCGATGCCCGTATCGGTTACCGCGATCAGAAGCTGACCGCCATCGTTCCAGGTTCGTATCGCGATGACGCCATGCTCCGAAGTGAACTTGATGGCGTTGCGCAATAAGTTCCAAATGATTTGTTGGAACCGAGCGGGGTCCGCAAGGATAAAGTGCCGTTCGGCGCTTAGTTCCGGACGAACGTTGAGGTGCTTTTCTTGTATGCCATGCTTGAGTATCTCGATCGTCTCCTGGATTTTCGAATGCGCATCGAAGTTCTCGATTTTCATCGCGAGCTTCCCGCGCGCGATTCGGGTCACGTCGAGCAAATCGTCGATCAGGCGAAGTTCCAGTTCCAGATTGCGTCGGATCATCGTCGTGAACATTTTCGCATTTTCGGACTGCGGTTCCATTTCGAGTCCGTCCAACGCAATCGTGATCGGCGTCAGTGGCGAGCGGAGTTCGTGACTAAGCACGGCAATGAACTCGTCCTTCGCCCGGTTCGCTTCTTCTGCAGAGCGCTTGGCCTCTTCCAGCGATTCTTCCAGCTGGCGGCGTCCGGTAAGGTCCTGCAATACCTTAATAAATCCTTCGACCTCTCCCTGTTCACTGACAAGCGGCCGGACGATCCCGTTACCCCAGAATTTTCTC
>DASYAJ010000344.1:0-1579 GCA_036501405.1 Kapaibacterium sp. (SeqCode) | reverse complement strand
ATCTGGGTGGCGAAGAGCTCGCCGCCCGGATGCTCGAACGCCGGTTCCCGCACGAAAAACTTCCTGCCTATGAACTTCCAAAGTTCTTTGCATGGCAGCTGGTCCGATCGACGGGCGGTAACGTGAATGACTATTTCAAATTCATCGCCACGCGCGATCGCTACGATCTCCTGCAAGCCTTCGGGTTATTCCGAACCGAACACTATCTCGCACTCGAACCCCGTGATTAAATGAGCCTACCGTTCCACATCACCATCGGACAGCAGAAGGATGAAGGCGCGTATCTTACGCGCCTTTACTGCGTTCCAGTGGGAACGGAGCGGTCCCTCGTGGCGCATCAAACCGTGCTCTTCAACGCCGGTGTTTGGGATGCGCCGGTCGCGCTTGCGGGCAAAGCGATGGATTCGCTCGGCTCGATCGGCGTTTCGACCGAGAGTGAATATGAGCAGACGATTCCTTCCCTTCAAACATTGAAGGTGCAATTCGCCGGACGGCCGGAACTGATTCCGCTCATTCAAGCCTCGCGATCGACCGATTACGAAGTGTGGATGGAAGTCACGCTCACGCAGCCGATTCTCGATCCGCCGAATATACCGAACCCTCCGGACCGCGCGTCGATCGTCTGGCCACTCAAAACGCGAAGCGTCTATTGGGGAACCTTAAACTCTTCCTCGCTCCACGGCAACCCGACGATTCAGCGGTTCCGGCCGCACGCGCGATGGGGTAAATCGGCGGGATCGAATTCGATTATTCGAATGGATAAAACACATGTCGGCGAAATCGATATGGAGTTTATCCATTGGGAAAAAGTAGACGATTCAGGCGCTCTCAAAGATCAACTCGATTCGCTGGCCGCTTTCAGCGACCCGGGCGTTCTCACGCCGGGCGTGAAATCGCTCGGAACGATTATCACGACGCTCCTGAATCGAATGATGCCGGTGGGCAGCACCTACATCGCTGACGATCGGCTGATTGCTTGTCCCTGCGGCCAGACCAATCGGAATTACGGGAACCTTGAAATTGCCATCTCGCCGGACGGAACGAATTGGACAAGCAACCTCTGGGATATTTATGTCACAGACGGAGCATTGTGGTTTGACGATCCACAGGGAAATAACGGCGCATCCTTCTATCATTGGACGTCGTTCGGCCAGGCAATGGCGGAACTCGGACGGGATTTATTTCTGACGTTCCAAACAGAGATTTCCCCGATGGGCGATTCGCGCGGTATCGCAAAAGTTCTCGCGATGCCTTCGAGCGGCGCACCCTTGGATGTTTGGATTGATGAGGACCAGGGAGGAGTCGATTATAATCCCTGCGCTGCCTACGCATCGACTTACAAAGTGAACGAGCCGGACGGGAGTGGGATATTTTTTCCTCAGCCTCCTTACACACCGGCGACCTCGCCGATGTAGGGCGGGTCCGCGCAGTCCTATACGACGCTCTTTCGATTGATGGGCAACGATGGCGGCGCGCCGCCACACGATTCCCCGGAAGGATGGGAGCTTTATACGATCGACAGCGGGGGCAATCTGCAAACGGCGCGATTCGTAAAAGACCTTGTGACGCAAAGTATTTT
>DASYAJ010000343.1:0-4676 GCA_036501405.1 Kapaibacterium sp. (SeqCode) | reverse complement strand
CTCCGATGGAAAAGAAGTAGAAAGCATCGCTCGTTGGGGAATACATTCCCGGCATAGTTCCAAAAATTCGGTGAGTGCTTGTCCTTCGTTTTCTTGTTCGATAAAAAAAATAGCGTACGAAAATTCTTTCCGACGAACCGCCTCCGAAATTCCCGATGCTTCCAATATAAGCGACACGCCATCGCGCACTTCCGCACCAAGCAATGCGGTAAGCCCGAATTCGATGGCGCTCGCACTCTGCGGAACCATCGGTGGTCGCACGCCAAGATCGCGTTGAACGATTTCGCGAAGGCGATTGAGTTCTGAAGAATCCGGGACAGCCGCAACCGATCGAGAACGGGCGATGAAAATCCGAGAACTTAAAAGAGAAAAGCTGCGGTTCGAAGCATCGATGCGAGCAATTGCTTCGAGGGAAACAGATGGCTTTGCGAGATCGAGCGGGTTTCCCGAGACATCGAAAAAGCAAACGCCGAGCGCCTGAGCCGCGCCCAAACCGGCATCGCGCGCCAGCGCTTCTTCGTGTCCGAGCACGATGGAAAATGCTCCTTCATCGAGCGCGTCCTGTATCAGTTCCCCAATGCCGGCCGTTGTTCCGGCGGTGCCAAGCGTTGGAACGCCCGCCGCTCGCGCCATTTCAATGACCGCCAGTTTCCCGTCCTCCCCCGCAAATCCTAACGGAACGACAGCATCCTCACCACGCGCATTGTGCGCTTCCACTTCAAGAAACGATCCCAACGAATGCGTGACAAGGAAATCGATTGTTCCCGCACCCCCATCGACGAGCGGGAGCTGCACGATGCGATCGGCCGCCAACGCGGGATCGGAAGAACGTACGAGCCGCGCCAGCAGGGAAGCAGCGTCCGTGGCATCGAGGATGCCTGAAATATTGGAAGTAACGAGAAGAATTTTTTCGCTCATCGATCGGCAATAAAAGTTCCTGATGGTGGAAGCGCGCCGTGCAAATGAAAATCGCCGAGATCGTACTCATCGACAAATTCAAAGCGGTATCCTAATGCAGCATAGGTCCAAACTTCGACAGTTCTCATACGATAATCGCCGGTTTGGTCCTTGATGTCTTCCGGTTGGCCAAGCTGAATAAAAACCCGGCCACGATCGCTTTTCCAGCCAAGACCGAAATTCGAACTGAAATGGGCATTCGCATATTCGATGCGCGAATAAAAAACGTCCATCGCATGGCTGGAATAAGACGAGCCGATCGAAGAAGCAAAGCCATGACCTTCAGTACGGCCGCGCCAGAACTGAAGAATGGCCTCACGTTTTTCTTTCGGAGCTTTCGCGTTCGAAAGCACGTCCCATTCGCTGTCGGTTGCAATAATGCGAAGTTGTTCAATGGCCAAGTCCATATCCATAAGCGATTCTGGAATGCCGCTCGCAATCCGAAGAATACACTCCCTGTGTGCCGAAGCAAGCGCGCGACGTTCAAGAGCATCCGGCGCGCTGAGAGCCGTATCGATGATGCTGGGAAGCAAATATGTTTGCAGGCGAAAGTGTCCCGGCCAGAGTCCATGCAAACGCAGTGGCACAAAAAGCGGAACCTGCGGAATTGGTCCGGGAGATAATAAACCGACGCTTTCATGCTGCGTCCGAAATGGCATCGCATACTTGAAGAGAACCGGCGCGAGCGAATCGGAACTGCTCTTTGTCCGTGCGACCACTTCCGTCACGATGCTCATTTCGGAGTCGGGCGGTGCGTGATAAAGCATCGCAAAAATTCCACTGCTCGCCGAGGCGCTCATCGCGGGTTCATCCGTTTCACGTTCTTCGAGGTCGGAAACATCAGGCCCAATGAATGGAACGATATTCTGTCCGGTCCGGTCGCGATAGAGCATGAGGTCGCTCATCGTCGTGCGGGCCGCACGGAAATTTGGAAGGTGAACGTACATCGTTGTATCGAACTCGTGCTTCGTCGAAAGGTCGACGATCGCAACCTGAAATCTGTATAGACTATCGGCTGGCAGCATGAGTGAAATCTGTTCTGCATCGGCATGTTTATCGCCCCGCGCAATACGATCGCGATATGCTTCAATGGTTTCGAGCACATTATAGGTCTCGTAGCGGTCCATTACCATTCGATCCCCAGCGACGACACGGACATCGACGGAATAATCGGCCACATAGTTATCGACAGCAAACTGAAAATCGAGCGCAGAAAATGGCATCGCAAGATAGAGATCGGCGCGGGAACTATCTGGCGGATTCCCTTCGAAGGCAAGCAGGTCCATCGCTGCGCGTGGAACTTTCATGGGCATCTCCATTTGCTGCGGTGCTGCACCGCGCAACTGCGCATGAAGAGACGGACCGAACATCAGTAAAACGGCAACCGCTGACCCTATGCGCGCGACGATCGTTTTCATTCCACTTCGGCACAAAGCTCGAATTCGGTTGCGCCGGTAATGCGAGCGGTCACGAACTCGCCAACCGCAAGCGGCGAGCGGGACAAGACGCTCACTTCCCCATCCACATCCGGCGCATGAAGCGCCGTGCGTCCAAAATAGGTTCCTTCTTCGGCCCGTTCGATCAGAATTCGTTCCGAAAGTCCAATCCTCGCTTTATTTTTCGTCAGTGAAATATCGGCTTGAATATCGTAAAGCCTTGCTTGCCGCCGAAGCTTTTCTCCTTGTGGAACAGGGTCGCCGAGCGGGTGCGCTGTTGTTCCTTCTTCTTGGCTGTAGGTAAAAACTCCGAGCCGGTCGAACTGCATCGTTTCGACAAATTCCGCAAGTTCTTCGAACTCTTGTTCGCCTTCGGCCGGATAGCCGGTAATCAGCGTCGTCCGCAGTGCAATGCCGGGAACCCGCTCACGAATCGTGCCGATCAGCTCTTCGGTCGCGCGGCGCGTGATGCCGCGGCGCATCGATTTCAGTACTTCGGTCGAAGCATGTTGAACCGGAATATCGAGATAGGGAACGATCTTCTCCTCCGAAGCCATGACATCGAGCAAATCCAGCGGGAATTTTGCCGGATAAGCATACATCACGCGAATCCACTCGAGCGATGGAATGCGCGCAAGGCGTGAGGCTAAACGCGCAATCGCGCGATCGCCGTAGAGGTCCAAACCGTAATTCGTGGAGTCCTGCGCGATCAGCACCAGCTCCTTCGCGCCGTTCGCAGCGAGCATCATCGCTTCGAATTCGAGTTCCTCGATCGAACGTGACCGGTGTCCGCCCCGCATGATTGGAATCGCGCAAAACGAACACGGATGGTCGCAGCCTTCCGAAATTTTCAGATACGCAAAAGGTTTCGCTGTCTTCAATTCACGCTCATCGAGTAAATGATACTTCGGATCGAATTCCGCCTCGGGAAGAACCGCACCCAGTATCCGTTCGAAATCCTGCGTACCGAAGAAACGGTCCACCTCCGGAATCTCCGCTTCCAGCTCGCTGCGGTATCGTTCCGAAAGGCATCCAGCAACAAAGACTTGCTTAATCCTTCCTTGTCTCTTTAATTCGACGGCTTCTAAGATCGCACTGATCGACTCCTTCTTCGCATGGTCGATAAAGCCACATGTGTTGATGACGACCGTTTCGGCCTGTTCTGCATCCGCTTCCAACCGGACCCCACGACGCGAGAGCATTCCGGCGATCACTTCCGAATCGACCGTATTTTTCTCGCAGCCGAGTGTCACGACTGCAACATTTTTTACCATTCCTTGTGCCATCGTTTGCCTAACACGGAAGTATTCGCTCCGTTCCGACTCTCATAAAAAGAAGGCCGAAAAATCGCTTTTTAAAATGAATGAAAAAAAATGTGCGATTTTTGTACCGATGTTATCTCGACTTCGCCATGTTCTGGGTGCCGGCGCTCTCCTTTGTGCCATGCCACTCACGAATATCCATGCTCAATCATTCCCCGTTGCGATCAACGAGGTCATGTTCGCTCCTGTAAAACCGGAACCGGAGTGGATTGAACTGCTGAACACTACCAGCGATTCGGTCCACCTCGCTGGATGGCTGCTTACGGTTCACGGCCATGCTTCGGTTCCAATCCCGGACTCGAGCGCGTGGCTTGCTCCGGACTCCATGGTCATTCTGAGCGCCAACGATACAGCGCTTGCGCAAATCCGGAACATCCCACTCGATCGGATTATCCGCATCGCGGTTCCGGCTCTGAATAATTCCGGCTCGGCCATTTCATTGCGCGATACGATGGGAACGCTTATGGACTCGATGAATTACGACGGGAATTGGATCAAAGCAGATGGCATTTCCATCGAACGAAGCGACGCGAATCGTTCCGGTCTCGATCCGGGCAATTGGGAGGCATGCCAAGACCCGAGCGGGGCGACAATTCTGCGCCCAAATTCTATTCGCCAGCGTGATCACGATCTCGCCATATAAATGTCCATGCAAACGATACTGCCATCATTGTTACTATTGTCAATCTCGGCCACGATACAGAGCGCAGTGCAGCTTTGACCCTACAGATCGGAACGTTTTCTTCGAACACGGAACCCATTTCAACAGCCATTCCCAGTGAAGACACGCTCGTCGTCACACGTTCAATGCCCACCGGTTTTTTTGGACTGTTCCCTGCTCGCGCTTTTATCATCGATTCCTTGGACGAAATGACAACGAACGACACCGGTGCGTTTTTCGTCGCTCCAGCGATTCCGGCCGATAGTGTTGTTATCAACGAGATTATGTTCAATTCACCGG
>DASYAJ010000342.1:0-2971 GCA_036501405.1 Kapaibacterium sp. (SeqCode) | reverse complement strand
AAATCATTGTCACAGCCGGACAGTTTACCAACCGGTTGCCAATGGCTCGACAATGAGGCTCATGGATATGGCGACAATCACGATTGGCAAATGGAATATGATACAGCCATGAAGTTTGTCGATCAATGTGCCACCAGTACTTCTCCACGTGCTGAAGCTGGATTTATATATATCACCCAAGCTACCGACGAGCTTGGTAACGGCGGTTCACTTCGTTCCAATACGTATGCGTGGCTGAAATCGGTGCTGTATCTCAATACCACCGATCCGGAATATTTCTGCCAATGCGTCTATGCCATGTCAGGTGAGATTCCCGTTCCAAACCATATTAGCCCGGATACTGGCTACGACTGGGGCTTGGCTCTTATCCGGTGGATGATGCAGAATACGAATTGCGACTCCTCGGAACTTTACAATCTATTTAAGGAAACGCGGAATGTTCAAATTCATACTTGGCTCAATGACACCACGCAATACAGACTCGACACAACTATACCACCTCTGAGCGTTGTCGATCCCGGCTTAGATACCCTTCTTGCACGGCATTTCTTCTACGCTACAGTGGGAACTCCGCAGGGTATCCTCTCCAATGCCTCCGCCTATCCCAATCCCACGGGCACCGGAACGGTAATTTCGTTCGGCATCGCCAAGGAGGCGTATGTGAAAATCGAGCTGTATGATGTCTTAGGTCATGCCGCAGGTTCGAATGGTTTCGAGAGCCTCTTCGAGCCGGGCAACAAAGCGGTTCCAATCTCGCTCGCCGGTCTCCCTTCGGGAACCTACTTCGCCCGCATCCAAACGGCGTATGGCGAAGTGGAGTCCGTAAAAATAGTAAAACAATGACCACCCCCTAACCTCCTTGAAAAGCGGATTTTAGAGAATGGAAAGGATGAAGCAGGATTTTTACTTCCCGTCCGCTCCTCTTGCGAATCGGGTGTGGGAAGGAAATTATGCTTCTGCTCGCAGCGCCTTCACCGCCAGATACGCCTGCATGGCCGCGCCGGCTTTCATGGAGGATTCGTCGATGGTGAAGTGGTCGTTGTGGATGTCGGCGGTGATGCCGTCGGGTTCATTGCGTATGCCGAGGCGATAGAACGTTCCCGGTACTTTCTCGAGATAGTAGGCGAAGTCCTCGGCGCCCATGAGGCGCTCGGCACGGAAGACGCGGTCTCCCTCGAAGAGTTCCCGCGCGCAGGTTTCCGCAAATGCGGTTTCTCGATCGTCATTGACAAGCACGGGGTAACCGAGATCGATATGAATATCGCATTCCGCGCGTGCCGAGTGGCAAATGCCCTGCACGATTTCGTGAACGCGCTCGTGCGCATAACGCCGCCATTCGTTCGACATGGCGCGGAGAGTTCCCACGAGCTTCACTTCCGGCGGAACGATATTCGGCGCGAACCCGCCGTGAATGCTGCCAATCGTAATCACGCCATGCGCGAAGGGATCGAGATTGCGCGAAACGATGGTCTGCAATGCCATAATCACTTCCGCACTCACGACAATGGGATCGATTGTATGCTGTGGCCGCGCCCCGTGGCCCGCTTTGCCTTTGATCGTAATATAGAGTTCGTCCGCGCTTGCCATCATCTCGCCGGGACAAAAGCCGACAGTTCCCGCGTCGGCCTGCGCCAGCACATGGAGTCCAAAAATTTTCGAGACACCATCGAGCGCGCCTTCCTCGATCATATACGGCGCGCCGCCGGGATTTCGTTCCTCACTCGGCTGAAAGAGAAAACGCACCTCGCCCGAAATTTCCTCTTTTAGTTCCGAAAGGATCATCGCCGCCCCAAGCCCGATTGCCGTATGCGAATCGTGTCCACACGCGTGCATCTTTCCCGCATTCTTCGAAGCGAATGGCAAACCCGTCGCTTCCTGAATCGGCAGCGCATCCATATCGCTGCGCAACGCCACAACTTTTCCTTTCGATTTTCCATGGATGGAGGCAACAACGCCGGTCCGTGCCACGCCGCGCTTCACTTCCAGTCCAGCTTTTTCCAGCGTTTCCGCGACCAGCGTGCTCGTTTCGAATTCGGCAAAGGCCAGCTCCGGATTTTCGTGAATCGCGCGGCGCAGGCGGACCATCTCCGGGAAGTATTTTTCGGATAGCGCAGTGATTTTTTTCGTTAAGTCCTTTGACATCGTTCGAGTTATAATGGAAACCGGATGGATAACACGTACAGCGAGCGGATTTGTCCCAGTCTCTCTGGTAGGGAACGAACGATTGCACGTCGCGTTTCATTTAATTATGTTTCGAGAATTTCAAACAACGGTGATCGACGATCAAGGTCACTTCGATGTTCCCGCCGATATTCGAGCGCGGATCGGTCTGCGGAAGGGCACACTTCTTCAGATCGAAGAGCATGGAAAAGAACTGGTTGTCCATCCGCTCATGACCGATAGCGAAAGAAAAGAACGACAATTAGCAGCGATCGATGCATTAACCGGTTTTCTTCCAAAGGAAAGTAAGGTGCTCGAAACGTTGTTGGATGAACGAAAAAAAGATCGTGAAAGAGAAAACAGATCTTTTGGTATTTGATGCCTATCCTCTGCTTGTTCTGTTCCGGAAGCAGACCGGTTGGGAGCGTGTTAGAGAAATTTTAGCGGATGCGTCTCGGAACGATTTGCTTCACTGTATGAGCCTTATCAATCTTGGAGAGGTATTCTATTCTCTGCTTCGATCGGAAGGTGAAACGCTTGCACAATGGGTCTTAAAAGAGATCCAACTTCTTCCGCTTCAAATCATAAATCCAACCTACGAACAAATGCTTCGGGCATCCCGCTTCAAAGCGCAAGGTGGAATCTCTTTCGCCGATTGCTTTGCAGCTGCGTTGGCACAGGAATATGGAATTCCGATCCTAACGGGAGATAGAGAGTTCGAGGTCGTGGAACGACAAGGGATCGCGATCGAATGGTTACCGAAGAATCGATAACAAGGATGTTGTGAAATTCTCCTTTCTTCTCACGATTG
>DASYAJ010000341.1:0-4318 GCA_036501405.1 Kapaibacterium sp. (SeqCode) | reverse complement strand
TGAACGACGATTTTTTCTCTGAACCTTTTCGATATGTCACGCGATCGTCATCTGGAACCTATGCGTGGTCTCCGGAAGAAGGCGGCGAGAACAGTGCCATCGCTCGATTTGTAGGAACCGATGCTCCAACGTCGACTGTATTGAACATGAATGTTAAACCGAATACCATTTCGGTATTCCCAAATCCTTTCCGTTCCCAAACGGAAATCCGCTTCACGGTTTCTATGTCTGGAACGATTCGCTTCGCCGTTTCGGACGTGCTGGGCCGGGAAGTATTCGAACAGGAGCAAGCCGCTACGCCAGGAGATCAAACGATTTCGTTCGATGGAAGTAAATTAGCGCCAGGCACGTATTATTATCGCATCGAAAGCGAGGAAGGAACATCGGCTGGCATGATGTGCATCGAAAGGTAATCATTCCTTCACCGCCGAAATGTAAGCCATACACTGCGCCGTGCGGCCCGTGCCTGCTTCCACCAGCGGACGAAGATGCGCTTTGCCGCGAACAGGCGCCATGTGAGCAAGCACTTTGCAGTGATTTTCGGCATCACCGCCATGCCGATTGTTGAGCAGCCAGTCGGCCCAGTGGTCGGAATTCATAGATGGAAGAACCTTCAACGACCTGGTGCAATTCCTTATGGAACGTTCCCTACTCACAGCCCGTTGACTTTTTTGTGAAAGCCGTTCTATTTTTTAGTGCTGTTGTCCTCTTCGCTTCGGGAAGCATTGCACGGTGTGAAGCTTTTTCCGGGTGGCCCGATTGCCACGCGTTTTCTCACTTCGGAACTGTTCTTGCCTTCGTTCGCGGCGCGGAACTCGAATGTTGGAATATCGAAACAGATAAATGTATTCGCCACATTTCACTTCCGCAATCCTACGGCGGATACGTCACAATGGCGTTTGCTTCAAATGATTCTGCATTGTTCCTTATTGCTTGCCAGGAACCGCACTTTGAAGAGACGAATAAGCACAGAATTGTAGAAGATCAACAATTGTTCGGCCCGCAACCTCATTCTGGCGATTGGCGGCGCGGAGATTATGCTTTGCTCTCGCTCGATCTGAAAGATGGTAACATTGTCACGCTCGATTCTCAACTGCACAATTCAGAATTGGCATTGGCTCCGGGAGGCGCGCAGTATGCTGTCCTTAGAGCCGATGGAGAATTATCGTTGAAAGAAATTGGGAACCTGCACCAGACTTCCTTTGCGACGATGCCACCTCGCCGCGAATGGCCGAATGAATATACGATCTCCTACAGTACAGACGGTTCACAACTGATTGTCTATTGGTTTGGACAATTGCTCCTTTATACTCTTCCTTCTCTTCGCTCGCCAGTCTTCATTGAAGACAGTTCCGAATGGGGTGAACCAGATCCGCTGGGAGCTACAGTATTTCTCTCGCGAGGCCCGCGCAAAATATCATTATTGATCGATCTTAAGAATGGCAGCTTATCGAAAATTCAGCCCGAATCTTTTTACACAAGATGTAAATGGTCGAATACGGCCCCGAAAAACCAGTATGTCTATCCTGTCGATGGCGGAATCGTTCGGAACGAATATCTGCTCGAACGGTACGAAATTACGACCACCGGAATTCCCTACGAAGGCGGAACTCGAGAAGGAATAGATACGCTTCTGATTACTCCAATTCAAAATCCCGAACGGCGTTGGGGCATCGCGCTCGATCCTGCCGATGAACTCTTTGACATTCCCAACGCGAGAGATGCGCTGCTCATTCGCGGTGGGAACCGAATTAGAATTCTCGATCTGAAGACTCGAAGGGTCGAAGAATTCTAATGGATATTCTTACGAAGTCTGGACGGCAACGGCCGGTTCCTGGCGAATGCCGATCCACTTGCCGATGAGCATATATACAGGATAAAGTTTCGTTCCGGTTTTCGGTGTTGAGAGGAATGGCGCTTCGACAAAACGGAAAATCAGCGCGATGATGGGAATGGAAACGATCAGCACACCCGTCCGAAGCGCGAATTGCAGCGGTTGGCTCGCAATCCCACGAATAAATGGATTTGCAAACCACGAGAGCGGCATGTGAAAGAGATAGAGCGAATAGCTAATCGTTCCAGTCCAAATAAGCGAGCGGTAGAACGAATTCGTCAGTGCTCCGTAGAATTTATTCGTAGAAGTTTTTTTCGCTGGAACGATTGCGGCTGCGATCAGAAATGCGAATCCGAGGCCGAAAAGCGAATCGGTCAGCACCCAAAGCGGTTGGGAGAGCGTCGAGAGAATCGCAGTGAATAGAAGGATCGCGGCCATGCCCGAAAGCGGAATTCTTTTTGCTGCGGTATTCCTTCCCGCCACGAACCACTCGGCCAGCCATGCGCCGAAAAGCCACTCGGGCATTCGCGCGATGACGGAACCCATCGGCGCATACGGTCCCGTCCACGCGACGCTGATGAGTTGGTAACCAAAATAATTCATCGCCACAAGCCGCCACAGAAGCGAAACAATCGAAAGCAAGATAATCGCGCGTCCGATGCCCATTTTGCGAAAGAGAAAGAGAAAAATCGGATAGGCAAGATAGAGTTGAAACTCCAGCGCCAGCGACCAATAGACATGGATGATCCCGTAGAAATAGCGGTCGAAGAAACCATGCGTCAGCGTGAGATGTGAAACGAGATTGCCAAGCGTTGGCTTTTGCGAGATGAGATCCGTTCCATGCGAGGTGATCGTGAGGAGCAAGAATGTTCCCACGACCGAAACGGCATAGGCGGGATACAGCCGCCACATTCTCCGCAAGTAAAATTTCTTCCCCTCGAAAAAATAGCTTCCCTTGTCCTGCTGCTTTCTCGCAAAGGGTAAGTGAATGCAAAATCCGCTGAGTACGAGAAAGAGTCCTACGCCCAAATATCCCCAGCGAAGCGGCGAAACAAGATAGGAAAAAATTCCGGCACTATGCGTCCATGGGACAACGCCAAGCGACGGGAACGGATAAACGCCATAGTGCCCCCAGATATGATATCCAGCGACCAGCAACGCGGCTGTGCCACGCAGGGCGTCGATCGAATCGAGACGAGTTTTTACAGGGTTCAAGGAAATTCCACAATGGCAAATAGCATGGGAAGGTTCAGTGACGAATGGGGATTTTTGAATGCCGGAAAAGTATCGTTACCTGGATTCCCGCTTTCGCGGGAATGACAGTGCCCATTGCATAAGTTTTGTGGCCATGCTTTACCTTGTCGCTACACCGATCGGAAATCTGGAAGATATTTCACTGCGTGCCATTCGGACAATGCAGGAAGCGGATATCATCGCTTGCGAGGACACGCGCCATGCGCGCATCCTGTTCGAAAAGCACGGTGTTCGTCCGAAGAGGTTGGTGAGCTATCATTCCCACAATGAAAAATCGCGCGCGACGGAATTGGCGGAGGAACTCCGCGCCGGAGCGTCGGTCGCGATTGTAACCGACGCGGGAACTCCAGGCATATCCGACCCGGCATGGGCAATTGTGAAGGAAGCAATCGGGTTGGGAATCGAAGTCGTGCCGATTCCCGGCGCCTGCGCGGCGATCGCCGCACTTTCGGCGAGCGGAATGGACACCACCCGCTTTGCTTTCGAAGGATTTCTTCCGCTCAAAAAAGGCCGGCGAAAACGCATCGCACAGGTCGCATCCGAAGAGAGAACGACCGTGATTTATGAATCTCCCTTTCGACTGAAACGCTTGCTCGAGGAATTGCTCGCCGCGTGCGGAAAAGAGCGCCGCGTGGCGCTGGCAAGGGAAATCACGAAAATCCACGAGGAATTCGTCCGCGGAACGATTCCCGAAGTACTGGCCGCCGTGGAACTCCGATTTCCGGAGAATGTGAAGGGCGAATGCGTGGTCGTGGTGGAAGGAGCGTCAACGGCTAATGTCGAGCGTTTAATGGCTAATGGTATCACCAATGAAAGTGAATGAAACATTCGTGAAATGTTTTCGAAAAACATAAGGAATATCTTTCTATGAAACTACCGAAGTTTTTTTATTTATCCTTTGTCTTTTGTCATCTAGCACTGGTGGCCTGCGCGCAGAAGCCGATTGCACCGCCGACAGCGGATGGGAACCCGACGCATTTCGATCTTTCGTCCTACCCGAAAGCGGCCGATACGGTCGTGAAAACGGATGCGGCCTGGCGGGCGTCGCTTTCGCCGGGCGCCTACGAAGTGCTGCGCAATCAGGGAACGGAACGGGCGTTTAGCGGGCCATTATTGAACGAGCATGGCAATGGAATTTTCGTCTACGCCGCGTGTGGGAACCCGCTTTTTAGTTCGTCCACGAAGTTTGAATCCGGGACGGGCTGGCCGAGTTTCTGGGCGCCCATCGAA
>DASYAJ010000340.1:0-9111 GCA_036501405.1 Kapaibacterium sp. (SeqCode) | reverse complement strand
ATTCGGCGCAGTTAAATTACTCGAAGCCGCGTGGAGTGTGATGGTAACGTTTGTCGAATCAGCCACGCCAACAACGAGAAACATTCCCGGAAGCACGTCGCCAGAATTATCCGACGAAAGATAATTCATGGTCCGGTATTCGGTTCCCAGGACGCGCGTCGGCAGCGCCATGAAGGCATCGCTCGAATATTCTTTGTGGTTCATGCCGAAGACAGCAATTTCGCTGTCGCTGGTGATATGAACAGCCATCCCTGGCAAGACCTGCTGGTCCTGTGTGACTTCGACCGTCTTCGTTCGATTATTGCCATTCGGCAACACGATCGTTGTGATTTGCCCGGGATTCGTTGTAAACGTTTGAGAGAAATTCAGTGCTGGAACGCTGACAGTGCCGTGCGCGAGGACATGGCTCGTGATGTAAAGATCCATTACGTTCAACGTAGCACTGTTCGATTCGCCCCCTTCATTCGGACCGAAGGCGACATAAAATTCGGTCCCGAAATTATCGTAATTCGCGGACTGCGCGCGGAGCGATACCGAAAACAGCATTATGAATGCCACAATGGAAGCCGCTAAACGAAACGCGCATCCCAATGAATGCCGGTACGCCAACGCTAAGGCATTCATTTCTAAAGTGGACGATCGATCCTCCACGTAAACAAAAGCACGAGACATGATTTTCTTATCCTTTCAGACCAATTACGAAAGCGCATCAATAAGCCGCCGAAAGAGAGGAGCCATCCAATGCATTATGCCGTTTTGGAATAAAACCCCAAACCAGGCGATAATCACACGATAAAAGCAGAATTATCGAGAAGTAGCTGTTTTCAGTGCAAGACAACAATTCTGCATGTCTTAAATTCCGATCTCGTTCCGTCGAGACTGACCGCCTCGAATCGAAGAAAAACCGGTCCTTCGGTTGGAAATGTCGATTCTGAAAACGTTACGGTCCCGATCCCTTCGTTTGTCGACGTTTCGATGGAAGAAAGCGCACGACCTTCCTCATCGAACGCAGTACAATTCAAGGTGCATGGCGCGCCTGTCCGATAGATGATCGGCACGGTCCCGCCATTTAAATTCGAGGACGGTCCGATGATCGTGAGCAGCGGATTCTCGTGTTCCATGATCGCTCGGATGGTCGGATTGCCGCAATCGTCCGCGTAAGGAATCGAAAGGGTGAAGGTTTGCAGATTGTAGGCACACGGCTGCTCGGCCCATTGAAACGTGGGTGTAACAGTGACAGCGGTGTCCGTGGTAACATACGCTTGTAAGAGAAGTGTCAGGAGCAGATTGCGCGGAAAACGAATCGAATCCGAAACGGCCGTGCCTCTTGCAACGATGGTGTACGTGCGGGTGGCTTGGTCCCAATATTCGGAAAGTGGGAGATAGGTCGAATCGCCGGGAACCGAAAGCGAACCTGTGGTATCGACAGAAGTTGGTTCGAAGAGATCATTCGAAAACGTGAGCTTTAGCGTCCATCCATCGAGCGCATCCACATGATCGCGTGGGCCTTCGATCATGATCGGAAGCTTCATTTCGTCCACATCGGTTGCGCTGGAAGCATTTACCGGAAGGACCGGCTTGAGCGAAAGCACCTGCTGCTTGCGGTATAAGTTCGCGGCAAGTGTATCGAGGATCGGCGCTTCGTTATCGTGCGGTTTTTGATAGAGAATAAGCGAAAGCGTTTGTGGGCCGTTCAAGCTGTCGGCTGGGAATGAATAATCGACATGAAGGAAGTAGCTGCTGTCCGGAGCGATATTGATTGGCAGTTGAAAATTCGATTGCCGGTAGCTGAACCCTGCAGCGCCATTCGCTAAGATGATCGAGTCGATATGGACTTCGACCGGATATTCATTTACGATTTCGACCGAATCGCTGATTGTGTCACAGGTGCGGACTGTATCGAAGGAGATAGAAGAAAAAGGTCCCAAAGCGCCCGTGCGTACTTTACCCATCAGAATAATAAATGGAATAGCTCCGTGGCCCGCGAATAACGAGTCTCGCGCATCGGATTGGATAGAGACCGTATCGGCAAAATCGCCTTCATCGACGATATGAAATTGAACGGAGACGCCCACCGCACTATCGATGCTCAAGGCCTGCGGAAATCCCGATGGCAGCGATACCGTAAACGGGGAAGCTATATCGTGGGCAAGCGAAAGGAGCTTTGCTGGAAACGTCCCGGAATCGGCAATGAAAAACATCGTATCGATCGTCGAATCTATGGAAGTATTTTTTTGAACTGTAATCGTTCCGAAATCGATGACTGGCGGAGTAGCCAGCACAAGCGGTTCGACGCCTCGGCCCGTAATGGTGTCGTACAGGATTGCGTCATCTATCGTGTGAATGCGAATGATTGCAGTATCTTGCCGAACGGAATAAGGATGGAATTGGACCGCAAAGGCAACGGAAGTATCGGTGGCAAATCCTATCACCATCGGTGCAACCGCATCGCCCAATTGCGGGAGGCTATCGATCAGGATACTGAAATCGCTATCAAAGCGAATAATTCGGACGTCGTCGATTGCGGTCGAATCGTTTCCGATATTCACAATGCGAAGCGTATCGAACGCGGAAGAATCGCTGACACGAACGTCCCCCATATTCACACCGGAGGAAATGACTTTCGGCGCGATTCCAGTCCCCCGCAGAATGAATGTGCGATACTGTGTATCTCCCGAATCGGCGTACCAGGTGACGTGGGGAATTATTTGCAGCGGCCCGGCGGCGCTCGGCGTGAAATGGACACTATCCGTATCGACGGCCAGCGACTTGTTCATCAGTAATGTGTCGGCAGGACTTGCAATACGAGCGACATGAAAATCCGCGGAATGCGCGTTCGAGTCCAAATGGAGCAGCGTCGCATGTTGCGGTCCGCTATTCGAATTATTGAAGTACTCGATGACAATGAAGCTGTCGCGCTCGTGACCGACACGGACGTTTCCAAAGTCAATGGTGTCCGGTGCAATGCCAATTCGGAGTTGGCTGTGAACGGGCGAAGCGAATGAACCGAAGACCGCGAGCAATAGAAAGAGCAAGATCGTCGTAAGGCTAATCGTAGGATCATAGCCTCTTATGGTGCGACTTCGATTGCTCACGTTCATGCGAAGGCCTATTCTCCGACGATAATGGGAACCCGCGCATGAAGGTTCAATGCGTTCGAAGTGATCGTGCAAACATACACGCCATGCGGAAGTCCGTTTCGATCGATCCGAATGGAATAGGGTCCAGCCGGGAACTCTGTAGCGGCGAGCGTTCGGACTTTGCGGCCAAGCGCATCGTAGAGCGCGATTGTCATGGGAGTGCTTTCGGGAACCGAAAATTGCAGCGTCGTCGAAGTGGTAAATGGATTCGGATTCGCCGTTGCGGTGAACGAATTATTATTGCTTCCTCCGACGCTCGCAGCATAATCGGGATAAAGCGTGAATCGCGTTTCCGCCGGTTCGATGTCGAAGTAGGAGGGAAGATGAGAATAAATATTGATCCTGCCACTTACGGGATGCGGAAGTGCTTTCTTTGCAACGATGTGAATTTCGGAACTTCCACCAATATCCATGCGGCCAATATCGAGACCGACATTTTCCGAAGCATGAACGCCGAACGCAGCGTCCTTCGGATCGTCCGGAACGAAAATCGCGCTATCGAGATATGCCGGCTGATACGCTGTGTTATGAAATTGAATCCTGTTCGAGTGGTTCGTTCCAATTCCGCCGATGGATTGCGGAGGATTTTCGATTCGAATCGCGCGCTTCGGCACGAGCAGCGAACCGGCAGTGTAGCCGTAGGAAATAACAGAGCTGAGTCCATACGCTAAAATAGTAAATCCCTCGCTGGGAAGTGTGGAAGAAGAAATAATATGCATCCCAGCGGTAATGGGGCAATTTTCTACCGCATACGTCGCTCCATTGACAGAACCAGGTACAGGAGAAAAGGACGCTCCCAAAATGGGAGTTCCATCGATAGAGATGTTATTTTCTGCTTGCGTATTGGCTCCAATAATGACAAATTGTGTCGGGAAATCTGGTCCATCGCCAGCAAAAAAAGTGTAATTGTTATAGGTTTGATCTACAGGTGGAACAATGGAAAGCGAGGGATCTCCTTCCTTAAGACCAAGGTAATAATCCGAATGTTCGATTTCTCCTACGAGCACTGGCCCGGAACTCTGAACCAGTGTCGGCCCGGTGACCATCGCATCGCGGAATTCGCCGCCATTAACAACGGTAGTCCATGGTGTCCCATTGACTGTAATCTTTGTACTATCGTTCAGAGCAAGAATCCGCATGACGTCCCCCTGTGGACCTATTGTTCCTTTAGTATCCAACACAAAAGGATTCAGGACAAAGTTTTCTCCCCATGTGCTTGTCGGCGGCATGACTTCGAGAAGATTATCGCGGCTAGGGGTTTCATTAAGCTGTTGCCAGAGCGAGGGCGCCTCTGTTCTTTCGTGTCCACTATAGACGGTAATCGGATGATTCGATCGAATTTGGGAACCCGTTAAATCTAACGTCGCGCCAGGATCGGGAAAAGCCTGTACCTGCACGCATTGCCCATGTTGGAGAACAACCGCCATGGGAACTCCGGCCAGATTTCCACTCAGCGTGGGTGCCGAAGGGATGATCGTTACAGTATCGTTATCTTCGAATGCAGCAACAGCGAATTGAGAACACGTATAGGGAGCGGCAATATCGGAATTGCGATAGCAAATTACTTCGTAGTCCGTTCCTGCATAATCCTGAGGCAACGCACAAAATGCATCGGCCGACTCATTTTTGTAATCCATGCCATAGCACACAATGGGTGACGTGGCCTGCACTTCTACTACGGCATTGTCGGGAATCTCATCCGACATGATAAAGAGATCGTGCATATCCGATTTTTGTCCATTCCCAATGTCGACGGAATCGGCGGAGATTCGTTCCGTTAGGGAAGAGTGTGGTTGAAGAAATACAGTCTTTAAAAAGGAAGGATGGAGCCGTGTGGTAATCGTTACGGTTGCGGAATCATCCAGCGAGGCGATATAAATCTCCAAATACGCGCCCTCTTGGAAAAATCCGGTGTCGATATTCTCCTCAAAGCACAGCATGAAATCGGTTCCGGCATTGGTCGGGGTGGGAGTGATCGAAGGTCCGCCGCAATCGGGCTGGGTAATGGGAGTGTACGTCTGCTGCGCAGAGGCCGCTTGCGAAAGTACGACCTGCGAAAGCGCGAGCAGAAACACGGCGAGCGCAACCCTGCGACATATTGTAGCGAAACGCTGAAAGTAAAATGTTACCACGACGATTTCCTCCTTATAATGAGTGTGATCGATTATCGTTCGAGCAGAATCGTGACGGGCCCTTCGTTGACAAGCTCGACCTGCATCGTTGCCCGAAAAACGCCTGCTGCAACGCGCGCGATTCCGATTTTTTCGATGAGTTCTCCTAAAAACGATTTGTAAAGTGCTTCGGCATGCTCCGGCGCGGCCGCAGCCATGAAACTGGGTCGCGTTCCTTTTACGAGTTCGCCATAAAGCGTGAACTGGCTTATCACCAGCACACTGCCGCCGGTTTCGAGGAGCGATCGGTTCATCTTTCCCATTTCGTCTTCGAAGATACGGCAATTTACGACCTTTTGTGCCATCCACGACGCCGTTTCGGCGGTATCGCTGCCATGGACACCAACGAAAGCCGTGAGTCCATGAGCAATCTCGCCAACGATTTCGCCATTCACGCGCACTGAAGCGCGGCTTACGCGTTGTAAAAGAATTCGCATCGAGCGATTTTGTTACAGCCCTGCTTCCGTTATTCTTCCGCCACGATCGGAATCCGAAGGTGAAGCGCCGATTTCGGCGCATCGATTTCGCATGAATAAATCCCTGCCGGAAGCTGATCCCGCGCGATGGTGAAGGAATGAATCCCAGCCGAAACTTCGCCGCAATTTATTTGACGTACCATTCTTCCGAGTTCATCGAAAAGCGAAATATGCACATCCGAGTTTTGCGGCACCGTGAAACGTAGAGTCGTGGAAGCCGCAAAGGGATTCGGAGAAACGCTCAAGGAAGTTGTGGACGCTTCCTGATTCGCCACCGCAGCCATGCTCGCCGGTTCCAGCATGACCGGCAGCTCCGCCGGCTCGATTGCGAAAAACGAAGGAAGATGCGAATACACTTTGAGCACTCCCGATACCGGTTTCGAAAGAGGCTTTTCCGAAATAAGATGCAGTTCCGAAGCTGCGCCGATATCCATTCTGCCGATATCGAGCGTAATGTTTTCGAGCGGATGAATGCCGAAAGCCAGGTCGTCCTCATTATTGGGAATGAAACGCGCGCTATCGAGATAGGCTGGCTGATACGCCGTATTCCGAAAATCGAGCGCCGCACCGGAATCTGCCATGATCGCCTGTGGTGGATTGTCGATGCGAACAGCCCGCTGCGGTACAAGCAGCGAACCTGCCGCATAACCATAAGCGACAGCAACGCCATCGCCATAAGCAAGGATCGTGAAACCTTCGCTGGCAGGATAGGGGGTCGAAATGGTATGAACCCCTTGTGCGAGCGGGTATTCTGCAATCGCATAAGCCGTTCCGTTCACAGAGCCTGCCGGACGGAAATCGCTGAAAGGAATAAGCTGGCCATCGACCGAAATGAGCCGGGCGCAAGTCGTATCGGCTGCAACAATGACACTCTGATACCGGAAATTCGTGTCTCGCGGAAGGAAAAAAGTATAGGAATTAAAGGTCTGGCCCATCGGTGCAACGATAGCCAGAAAGGGATCGCCATTGCTGCCGTAGGTAAATTCCGAATGCTCCATTTCGCCGGTGAGCAGCGCTCCATCCGAGGCGATGAGCATCGGTCCGGTAATGATCGTATCGGCAAATTGATTTCGGTTCAGCGTGGTCCACGGCGCGCCGTTGATCGTGATATGCGTGCTGTCATTCAATGCCAGAACGCGGACGATGTCGCTATCGGAACCGAAGAGGTCCGTCGCGTCGGGAACGATTGGATCGAGCACGAAGACGTTACCCCACGCGCTGGTCGGCGGCATGGCTTCGAGCAACATGCTCCGATCGACGTACTCGTCGGGTTGGCGGAACCATTCCGAATCGATCGCGGTACGTGCGTGGCCCGCATAGACAGCCACGGGATGCGTCGCCGAAATGGTGGAACCGGTCAGGTCGAGAAAGTTCAGTCCATTCTTCGCATTGAGCGAATCGGCCTGCACTTGCACACACTGCCCGCGCTGTAAGACGAAGACGAGCTTGCTGTCGGCAGCGCTTCCGAGCACGGTCCGCGCAGTGGGAACGATCGTGACGACGGTATTATCCTCGAATGCGGCAACCGCGAACTCGGAACTTTCCGCATATCCTTCGACACTCAGGGGTGAGGAGGGATAGGAAAGCACGCTATAATCGGTTCCTGCGTCATCGCCCGGAAGCGCGCAAAACGCATCGGCGGAAGAGGGCTTGTAATCGAGCCCATAACAGACGACTGGCGATGTGGAACTTACTTGAACGACCGCATTATTTACCTCCTCATCGTCATCGATCCAAAGATTACGCATTCCGCCCGGCTGGCTCAGCGAATCGTCCGAAATATCATAGCTCGTATCTCCATTCGCTTTCAGAAAAATCACCTTTTGATAGCCGGGATACAGGTTCGAAGTGATCGTCACGGTCGCCGTATCTCCGGTCGATGCGAGGTAAACCCCGAGATATCCGTCCGCATGGGAACCGACAGGCGCTATCCCGATATTCTCCTCGAAGCAGAGCAGGAACACCGTTCCGGCATTCGAGGGGGGGGTGGTGATCGAAGGGCCGCCGCAATCGGTATTGGCGCGAACCGCATGGCTCCCAAGCGTGAGCCATGCCGCAAGAAAAAAAACGAAGAGAAAAGTTTTTGAGCCGTGGTTCGACAAACTTAGTTCCTCCGTAAACGCTGAAACCAATGCCACGAGCCGAGCACCGCCGCCAGAACAAGCAGGCCATGTACCCACGCTGCTTTCATCCCAAAGGTGATGATCCCGATAAACCAAACGATGACCAAAATTGAACTGAGAAACCACATACGAAAAGAGAAGCTTCGATGCAAAAAACTAATTGACACTGCTTAATTCCCGAAATTGGGAAATAGGCTCATTTTTTCTATCGTTCATTGCCTTGCTTAAAGAATACTATTTTTTTTTGTAACCCTCGGAAGTCAGCGCGTTTTAACTATATGGGTCATTTATTTCGCTTTTGCATTCTTGCTTTTGTTTTAATTCCGTTCGCGTTTCCAGTTGAATTGCATGCGCAGTTTCTGGGGCAGCAATCGCTGTCGGAATCGTCGTATGTGATCGATCAGTCTGGGAACTTATGGGTGTGGGGCCGGAACGATGAGTCCCAGCTTGGCGTGGGCGACCGTGTCGATCACACGACGCCGGTGATGGTTCCTGTTCCCGTCGGCGCCACACGTTGGACGCTGGTGGCGGGCGGTGCGAACTTCGCGCTCGCTGTCGCCGATAGCGATAAGCTTTACTCGTGGGGCGTGAACGATCATGGGCAGCTTGGGATCGGCAACGCCGGTGGTGATTATGGCGGTCCGATGCGAATCCCGAATCCTGCGAATGTCACCGCGTGGAAGTGGATTACGGCGGGGGCCAGCCATTCGGTCGCGCTCTCGAGCGATGGGCAGCTCTTCGCATGGGGCGATAATTCGAAGGGGGAGTTGGGTGTTGGCAATGTCAAATTCCTGACGACGCCGCAGTCAATCGAAGTTCCGACCGGCGTTCCGGGATGGGCAGACGTAGCGGCGGGACCGTGGTACACGGTAATGCTATCTACGCAGGGCGTGCTCTATGGCTGCGGAGTCGACAGCGAGCATACGTTTACGCCTTTTTCGACGGCGCCGCAGATCGCGCAGATCGATACGTTCCGTGCCTTTTCACCGCTTCCATGTCTCGCGGCTTCGAACGAGTGGGAGTTGCGGATCGATCAGGTTTACTACAGCCCCATATCTTGGAGGGCGTTCGAAATCACTCCGGACCATGGAAGCGGTCGCGACCTTGCTTCCGTTGCGGCCGGAGGCTGGCATAATGTGTTTGTGGATATGTATGGCGCGATTGCCTGCGCTGGGGACGATACCCATGGTCAGGTTGGCAC
>DASYAJ010000339.1:0-3451 GCA_036501405.1 Kapaibacterium sp. (SeqCode) | reverse complement strand
CGTGATGCGGTTCAACCGTTCGATGTCACGGTCGATTTCGGAGGCGATTTTTGTGACTTCCTGCGGTTCGTCCGAGGAAAGGCGGAGCATTTCGGCCCATCCGAGGAGGCTCGATAGCGGAGTTCCCAACTGGTGCGCCGTCTCCTTCGCCATGCCGACCCAAATGTTCGATTGCTCACTTCGTTTCAGGTAACTAAACGTCAAATAGCCGATGACGACGACAACCGTTCCCAAAAGCAATTGCACATACGGCAACGATTCGATCTTCGAAAGCACAAGGCTGTTGCCATAGTGCAGATAGTCGATCACTTCGTCCTTATGCGCGACAGAATCGTGAAAATAAACAACGATGGGCGGATAGACCTGGTCCATCTCGCGCATTTGTTCTTTCAGGAACCGGAATTTAGCGGCGGAATCGAGCGTGGTGTCGCAGGGAACGTTCCAGTTCGTTTCGCTGAAATGGCGGACGCTCGGGTTATCGTGACGGTCGGCAAGAATGACGGGCACGTCACTGGTCATCGCATAATGGGCAATCATGCGGTAGAGCGAATCGTCCGGCGTTTCGGACGCATTGTTATAATACTTGAATGCCTGCGAAAAAAGCTGTACGACATTATACTCTCGCTGACGCAACTGGTTCACGAGAGAATGGGAATAATAAAGCGTTCCCAACACAACGAGCACGGAACCGATAAGGAGCCCGAGCTTCATGTTCGCGGAGCGGGGTAAGCGCGCGCGGCCTTCGCTACGGCTTCCAGAACGACTGCGCGTCCGGCGTTCGGATCGCGGCGTTCCTTGCGGGCGAGTTCCAGGAATAAGCGCCATTCAGCACTCAACGTGAACGCGGCGGCAATCGGTTCAGAAGCGATGGGGCATGGTCACGAAGGAGTATTCGTCACTTCGATCATCACGCGGCGATTGAGCGCCTTGCCTTGCGGCGTGTCGTTCGGTGCGATGGGACGGGAGGAACCAAAGCCCTTCGCCGAAAGCCGGTCCGCAGCAATGCCTTGATCCTCCAAAAATTTACAGACCGATTCGGCGCGGAGTTGCGAGAGATCGAGATTTCGTTTCGGATCGCCATCGGCGTCGGTGTGTCCTTGCACCTCAATTTTAAGCGTCGGAAGCCGCTTCATTACGTCGGCCATTTTTTTGAGCGATTCTTTCGATGGGGAGGAAATCGTGCTTCGGCCGACATCGAACAACACGTTATCGAGCCGGAAGGAAGATCCCTCCATATCTTTTGCGGTCAGCGAAGGATCGAACATATCGCCGTGTGGCAGATGAAACCCGGGGCGGAGTTCTTCTTTCAGTCCCAGTTTCCAGATGTCGCTTTTGCCAAAACCGCGTTCGGAACTTTCGTGAGAACTGGAAAAATAGGCCGTATCGCCGCGCGCGCCGAGCGTAAAATAGGCGTCGAACGACGCGGTGTTCACGGGCTCGCCCAGGTTTTTCGGGTCCGACCAGTGCTGCCAGGTGCTATCCAACCGGCGGGTGACGAAAATATCGTAGCCACCGAAGCCGCCACGGCCGTTTGTCGAAAAATAAAGGGTGTGGTCGTCGTAGGCCATGAACGGAGAAATTTCGTCGAACGGCGTATTGAGTTCCGGAATCGGTTCCGGTTTCGACCAGTGAAGGCCGCCCAAATTATGGGAGAGATAAAGATCGTGCTGACCTTTGGTATCTTTTCGTTGCACGGCAAGGATCATTTCTTTCTCATCGCTCGAAATCGTCATCATTGCGGTGGTGGTATCGTTGTAATAATCTTCGATATCGAGCGGCTCGGGAAAGGCCCAGGAACCATCCGGCTGTTTTTCGGAAACAGAAAATCCCTTTTCGCCGGTGCCATCCGAATGATAGATGTTCTGCAAATAGAGGTGCGTTGCCGTGCTATTGATCGCGCGGACGCCATCGTAATTTTTGGTATTGAGCGGACCGGGAAGTTTTGCTGCCGGTGCCCAGGAACCATTCGCGGTGCGTGTGGAGTACCAAATGTCTTCGTCGTTCGGATTGTTGGCAAAGCCAGTATTCGAGGAATCGCCTTTGCGCGAAAAGAACATGATCGTCTCATCCGGCGTGAGGATGGGATAGAGCTCGCTATAGCGGGAATTAATATTCGGCCCGAGATTGATTCGCTCGAAGGTCAGTTGCACCGGAGCCGAAGAGGTGGATGCGCCGGGGATCGTGATCTCGGAACCGATGATGACCGGCGGCGGTGTTTTTTGCGCGAGCGCGGGAGTCGTGAAAACAGGAACCGTCAATACGGAAACCGTTAATACGGTCGCGAGCGAAAAATGAGCAAGAGAACGGAATAGCGTTGAACGGAATAGCATGGCAGTGGCAAACTTGCACTCTTTCAACGGGGATGGAAAGCGGATCGGTTCCCTCTTCGTATAAAGGGGACAGACCGCTCCACGCGATTCGCGGACAAGGCGTCCCACTGCTTTATTTTTGGACTGATTTCGCTTTCGACAAATCACTCTCCACCTTGTGCGGCTCAAAGTTTCGTAACTTTGTAGAAATCTTCGGGCTGTTTGCGCGCGGTTTTGCGTTTAGGGCCGGGATTTCGCCTTTGTGGCAGTTAGGTTCATCATTTTCTCAAACGACTCTCCATGAATTTTAGCGTACAAAATACAAACTGGAAAAAAGTGCGGGCCACGACGGTCGCGCAATTTCAAACGGAAGATAAAAAAGCGGTGAATGCCTCGGTCAAGGTATTCGGCAAGACCTCGGTCGGGCTTGCCGCCGAAACGCTCCTTGGAGCCGGCGATATGGCTGGTAAGAAGGACGAACTGTTCGTACTTTATCCGCAAAAAGATGATGCAGCCGCCAAGCGCGTGCTGCTCGCGGGGATGGGAAAGACCGATAAACTGACGCTGGAAACCGTTCGGCGTGCCAGCGCGCGCGTCGCGAAAAAAGCGCAAACACTGAAATCGAAATCGCTCGCGGTCGTGCTTCCGGAAGTGCCGGGGGCATCCGGCGCGGAGATCGCAGCGGCCTCGCATGAAGGCATCATGCTCGGCCTCTATAAATTCGATAAATTTTTCAAGAAAGAGGAGCCGAAAGTTCCAATCGAGAGCGTGACATTCTGCGTCGATGGCGATTCGTTTTCGGGATCGAATCTCTCGGAAATAAAATCGGCCATTCAGGAAGCCGAGCTTGTCACGACCGCCGCGATTTTCGCGCGCGATATGGAAAATGAACCTTCCAACAACAAGTATCCCGAAACGCTTGGGAACTGGGCGAAGGAAGTGGGCAAAGCACACGGCGTGAAAGTGACGGTCTTCGGACCGAAGGAACTGAACGCGAACAAGATGGTCGGTATTCTTGGCGTGAACCAGGGCAGTGTGAAAGAAGCGCGTTTCATCATGATGGAATATATGAACGCGCCGAAAAAAGATACCCCGCCGATTGTCCTTGTCGGCAAAGGCATTACGTTCGATACGGGCGGCAT
>DASYAJ010000338.1:0-3279 GCA_036501405.1 Kapaibacterium sp. (SeqCode) | reverse complement strand
AACGTTCTGGAAGTGGAGTATCATCAAAATGGTCAACCGTCAGACACCTACACGCTGCGTTTCTTTGCCGCCGGTCATGGCCTCATTCTTGAACGGCAGATCGTCGGCTCGGCGGGTGAAATATCTCGTTTGCAACTCATCGATCTTCATTATCCTTCATAAGCATTGCTCCATGAGCGACTGCTCCATTAGCAACTGCTCCACCATCGATTGCCCGTCGTCTAATCACCGTGAAGCTTTTCCGACCTTCCGCCCGCGAAAAATATAGCGACCGTCCGCGCAACATCGCTTCGATGCTCCGCTCGGATTCGCCGGTGCTGCGTATTCTGATTTTTATTGCGATGAGCGCAATCTTTTTTCTGTTCCTCAAAGTGACGGAACGGAAAATCCCGGTGGGCCTCGTGCCGGATTCGACCAACGCTCGGATGATAGAAGATTCCGCGCACGCGAAATAGTCCTGGCCATCGCGGTGTTCTCTCGTTGTGCAAAGCAATCTTTTGGAGAGCAATTTTGAGCAGAGCGATTTTTTGGAGAGCGATCTCTATCTCGGAATCATGTCGGGCACGAGCCTGGATGGCATCGATGTCGCCGCAGTACGCTTTAGCGAGCGGAAGCCTGCGCTAATCCCGAAGTTTGACTTGGTTGGATTTCATTCTGAGGAATGGGAACCGGAATTGCGCGTGCGGCTGCTCCAGCTTGCGACAACCGAAACGGTTTCGATGAATGAACTCGCGCGAGCGCATTTTGAACTTGCTATCGTCTATGCGCGCACGGTTTCGAATGCGCTGCAAGCAATTCCTATCGATGCTTCGACAGTTCGGGCGATTGGTTTGCATGGGCAGACGATTCGGCATCTTCCTTCTGGACCAACCCCTGCGACGTTTCAACTTGGCTCCGGTGCGGCGCTGGCGGCTTTGAGCGGAATCGACGTCGTGAGCGATTTTCGTTCCGCCGACGTTGCACTCGGTGGCCAGGGCGCGCCGCTTATGCCAATGTTCGACCGCTATTTTTTGCAGAGCGATAAGAACAGGCTCGTCGTCAATATCGGCGGCATTGCCAATGTGACATGGCTTCCGGCGAATGCAAAGGAAGAAGAAGTGATTGCATTCGATACGGGTCCCGGCAATATGCTCCTTGATTTCGTCGCGCAAAAATACTTGCATATCCCATTCGATGAAAATGGAGATCATGCGAGAAGTGGAACACGGAACGAAGTGCTGCTGCGCCAATGGCTTTCCGAACCGTTCTTTTCTCAAGCGCCGCCGAAATCGACGGGCAGAGAACTTTTTTCGGAAGGCTTTTTAAGGCCGATCATCACGGCCATCGAAGCACAAAGCATGTCCATCGAGGATGCGTTATCCACCCTCACCGAACTCACGGCGGCGACAATCGCGAACGCATTGCAATTCGTGAAATGGAACAAGGGTGAAACCGAACTGATCGTCAGCGGTGGCGGCGCATTCAATCGGTTTCTCATCGAGCGAATCGAAAATAATATATCGCAGAACAAGGTGCGCGTATTTCGGTCGGATGCATTTAGTCTTCCGGTACAGGCGAAAGAAGCGATCGCATTCGCATTTTTTGCAAAAGCATTCATCGAGAAGATCGCGATTCATCTTCCGTTTACAACGGGCGCCGCGCGCCAAACAACACTTGGAACCTTAAGCAGAGGACATTAAGACCATCACACCTTCTCTGAAAAATATTTTCGAAAAAATATTTCGGAAATCCTTGCTTTTGTCTTTAGAAAGTCGTATACTTCAAGACGACCGTAATGCATCAAAATGTTTAGAGAATGTGGATAACCACCAATCGCCCGATCTGATATAATTTTTTGCTAAGCAGCCTCTGCGCGGACCGCCTCGCAAAGAAACACGATGCATCCTTTGTCGCCCGATCATTACTTCTATTCCAATAAATCACGAACGTGACTCGCTTCGGCGGGTGTTCCTTTTTTTGATTCGTATGACGAGAACGGAGTTCTCTTTCAACATCGATTTTCCCACGCAAGAACGCCGTGGGATGAGCAGCACTGAAATCTTTGACGATGCACCGCGCGGCATTACCGGGACAAACGTCGCTCGTTTCCGCGAACGAACCATGCAGGATCGCATGCGTGCCGAAACCGTTGCGCAGGACGCGTCGTTCGGTGGTGCGTCCGACTTTCACAACGATATAGCCATTTCCGTGAACGAACTTTCTGCCGACCTTTCTTCGCCGAATATCGAAACGGCCATCGAGCCCGATCGGATCGGCGACGTTCGCATGAGCGATGCTCGCATGAACGACGACCGCGCGAAACTGCGCGCGGCGGCGGAGCGCATCTGGAAATTATGCTTGGAAACGATCCGGCCGCAGCTTTCCGCGCAGACAATGCGGACGTGGTTCGAGCCGCTCGAAGCAATCGCGCTCGAAGGTTCGGAAATAACGCTTCGCGCACCCAGCAGCTTTTTCTGCGAATGGATTGGCGAGCATTATCAGGACATCCTCGAACAATCGCTTCGGGATGTGCTCGGCGCAACCGCATCGTTTCGCTTCGATACAACCGAGATTCCCTCGGCCGCAACGAAGCTGCAAGCTTCCGTCGAACCGCAACCTGCTCCGGCGCGTCCGGCTCTCGATACGCGTTCGAACGTTGCGATGAATGGATCGTCCTCGAACGGCTCATCGCCACGGGAACAACCGGCATTCACACAACAATCTTACTCGAGACCAGCATCGCCCGCAGCGACGCAACAAAATCCATTTGGGCATCCGGGGTTCGCGCCGGCAGCGCCGGGCGCTAAACGTCCGCCGATCGAAACCAATTTGAATCCGCGCTACACGTTCGATACGTTCATTCGCGGAGAATCGAATAAGCTGGCGTATGCCGCGGCGATGGCCGTGGCGAATAATCCCGGTGGTACGCGCTACAATCCGCTGGTGATCTACGGAAGCGTCGGGCTTGGCAAAACGCATCTGATTCAGGCGATCGGCAATGCCGCGCTGCAAAAATTCCCCTCCGCACGGGTGCTCTACACATCGAGCGATAAATTTACCGTCGAATTTGTCGATTCGATTCAGAACAATAAGAGCAATGAATTTCAAGCGCTCTACCGCTCGATCGATGTCCTGATTATCGATGACGTCCAATTCTTCGCAGGTAAAGAAAAAACGCAGGATATTTTCTTCCACACGTTTAACGCGCTTCGCGAACTTGGAAAGCAGATTATTCTTACCTGCGACCGTCCGCCACGCGTACTGAAAGATATCGACGACCGGCTGCTTAATCGCTTGCAA
>DASYAJ010000337.1:0-1712 GCA_036501405.1 Kapaibacterium sp. (SeqCode) | reverse complement strand
CACGAACGACGTGATTTCATACTATCTCCTTGAGATTAAAAATAAGTTGTGATGCAAACAATAGAATTAAACACCGTCTCGCCACACGGGACGCGACGCAGGGAATGCAGGCATTCCAAACGTCCCGCCGTGGAACTTCTGAGCGCCGGAGCGCCCAAAAGCCGGCAAGAAAAAAAATTTCAATTACCCCTCGGTTTTTGCTGAACTCCTGGCCGGATGGCGCCGGACAGGATCGAAGAACCAAGCGGTAAATCGCAAATAGAAAAGCACTGAAATAGGCGAAAATTCTTCAGAAACGCCATTTTTAACCCCTCCCGACGCTTCCCAAAGGTCTCGTTAGGCGGAGTGTATGCAAATCCATTACTACGAATATATGAAAAAAAAATGGCCCGTGCAAGAAATTCGATTTTTTTCTTCCGAATTTTTTCAGCGATTTCGTTACCACTTTTTCTACTCCCGAATTAGGAATCGTAGAAAATCGCGCCGCTCCCGAGACGAAGCCCCTAAATCAGGCAAAACCCGAGCGCCGCGATACTCCCAAAAAGGAGCGCCGCAAAAGCTCCTACGGCCCATGCCCACGCGCGGACTTTTGGAACCCGAAAGGCCCGAGCTTGGTCCACGAGATAAACGCCTTCCATCGTCACAGCCCAGCAAATGCCGCCAAGGACGAGCATTAGAGCGATGATTGGGATGAGGTTTCGCAGTTCAGTCATTACGAAAATCGGCTATTGCCCGAAATTACTAAAAAATTTACTGCGAGGAAATTTCGAGCGGCGAGCCGCTCGGCGAGCCATCGATCAGCAATTGCACGAAATAGACACCTGCACCTTCGAGCGATAAGCTCGCTTCGGCCTGACCGCTGACCGAACCAAGCGGAATACGCTCGACTTCGCGGCCAATGGCATCGCGCACGAGCAGCGTCCCCTCGCCAGAATGGGGAACTGCCACCGCGATGTGTGTGCCGGAGCTATGATAAAACGGGTTCGGATAGTTTTTGAGCGTGGGCTGCGCGACTGCAAGCGGAGTGCTCACCGATGAGTACGTTCCATGCTGAACAAGCACGATGGCATCTAAAAAGCAGGAATCGGCGCCGGGCTCTCCGGCATTGGGATTGGACCCAACCGAAATTCCGAGCGTCGTGAAACCACTGCCTGGAACAATCACATTGGTCAACGAAGGAACATAGAGCGGACCTGCCTCTACAATATGCACTGTCGGTCCTAACGTGGGTCCGTCAGGATTAGAAAATTGTATATCCATCGCGCAGCTATCGGTCGATGCGCGTGTCCAGTAAACTTGCAGAATCGCCCCGCTGTCCATCATAACACTCGGCTGTCCCGGAGCGGGTGTGAACTGAACTCCAAAAAAATCCAAGCCCCCCATGTGGGCCTGAAAGTAATCAGGAGCACCTTCAATGGAATCGATGGAAGCCGGATTACCTACATCTGTACCATAGATGGAATCGATGGGAATGGAATCGTATGGAATAAACTGTGCCTCGGCTTTGCTCGCAAGAAGGAGCGTGGCAAGCAATCCGAAAAGAATCGATCGAACCATGGATGACATCATCGTTATAGGTGAGCTTATTGGTGAGCTAAAAATAATTACGGCTTGGGTTTCAAACCGAATGCCATGTGCAATCGTTGCAAAGACTGGCGGTAAATCGCTCACATCTCGAAGAGATCGTGATGCAGCTTGCGAAGGGCGTGAAC
>DASYAJ010000336.1:0-1514 GCA_036501405.1 Kapaibacterium sp. (SeqCode) | reverse complement strand
AGATTTCGGAGGATGCCCCGCCGCCGCCAAGTTCCATGTCGAACGATTCGGTCCTCTTTGCCGAATCCGACTTCGTGAAGTTGACCGACGCGAACGTGGACGATGCAATCGAGCAATCGCTCTATTGGGGAACGGAACTCGACCAAAAAGCCGCGAAGAAGCTTTCTTCCTTATCGGAGAAACAGCATTTTCTTTTTACGTTCTGGCGCAATGAAGACGCGCAGCGGCAGTCCGCACAGCCATTGGACGCTTATCGCACATTCAAAGCACGCGTCGAAAAAGCGAATAAAGATTACTCCTATCAAAAAACGCCGGGATGGAAATCGGGGCGTGGCCGCGTCTACATAACCTACGGGCCTCCGACGCGCGTGCAGACGACAAGCTTCGACGCGGCGTATAAACCCTACATTATCTGGCAGTACGATCCAGATCCATACATTCGTATCTTGCCCGGTTCTTCGACTGCGGGATACGCCGAATTCGATTTTGTGGACCGGATGGGTGGAGGGTATTATTATTTGGTCAGCGCAAACGTGATTGGCGAAAGCTACGATGCCAATTGGCTGTCGGACGAAGCGCTGCGGTTGGGCCATTAACCATGTTATGGTTCCTGCGCCGGTGTGGCGCGCTCCTCGGAGTCCTCGCATACCATGCTGGCGTTCGCAAGCGCGTGACGCTCGAAAATCTGGAACATGCGTTCCCAGAATGGCCGCCGAAGGTTGTGCGCGCGTTCGCTCGAAAATGCTACGCGTCGCTCGGAGTGGTTTTTTGTGAGTTGCTCTATCTTCGATTCGCTCCCAAACGCTCGATCGAGCGCGGGTTGGAGATTGTAAATCTTACGGAATCCCTTCCCATCGTCCGGCGCGGTGCCGGCGCTATTCTTCTTTCGGGCCACATTGCGAATTGGGAATGGCTGGCGCTCGGGTGCGCGCTACGCATGAAGCAGCCGATCGATGTCGTGATAAAAAATCAGACGACGCCGCGCGTGGAACGGTTTCTTCGCCACATGCGGACGCGGTTCGGGAACCGGATGCTCGATGCCGGGAATGCTCGCGCGATCTTTCGCGCGCTTCGCAATGGCGAATGCCTTGCCGTCCTTGGCGATCAGACCGGCACACCGAACGACGTTCGCGTTCCTTTTTTCGGACGAGAGGTTCCCAGCTTCGAAGGCACGGCGCGGCTTGCGCTCGCCACGCGAGCGCCCATCCTGTTCCTGGAACCTTACGAGCGAACTTCGCGCGGCTATCGTGCCCGATTTCATGCCGTGCCTTTTGAAGATCTCGCCGGGCCAACTCCCGAAGCCATTCGGGAGCTCACAGCCCGACATACCGCGCTACTCGAAGCGATTATTCGCGAAAAGCCAGCGTTCTGGCTCTGGCAGCATAAACGATGGAAACATACGAAGAACGTTCCCACCCAGACCATCGAACCATGAACGCGCTCATCATCGAAACGGCGTTTCTGGGCGATGCCATTGTTTCGCTTTCGTTGGCGCGCGCCATCAAAGAAAGCAA
>DASYAJ010000335.1:0-2819 GCA_036501405.1 Kapaibacterium sp. (SeqCode) | reverse complement strand
CACTGTACAGCAATGCAAATGATAACTCCTTGTTGCTTCTTGCAGGATGTGGTCGAGTACTGCTTTCGCTAACACGTTCTCCTTTAACCACGTTGGTCCCGTAGCCCCGGAATCTAACCCTCTGTCATAAATCCCGAAATTCCTTCCTGATTTCAGTTTTTGAATGACCTCACGAGGAAGGGAGCCTGCGAGTCGAAACGTCACAAAGTAGCTCGCGTTCTCTCGCTGAAGATGAGGAAGATTTCGGTGATAATAATTGGTATCGGAGTTGATTTTTCGCATCGGTATAAAAATGCACCGACGGCACAAAATTATTCTTAGTGTTTTTCAGCCTCTTACAATATCCGCTTTCCCATACTACTCGCGATGAGATCGGCGGCGAATTCGGCGCTGGCGTTGCGGACATCGAGAATCGGATTCACTTCCGCTACTTCCATCGAAGCCATGTAGCCGGTGTCGGCAATGACTTCCATGATGAGATGCGCTTCGCGGTAGGTGAGTCCGCCGGGAACCGGAGTGCCGACTCCGCTTGCAAACATCGGATCGACGACATCGAGATCGAAGCTGACGTGGAGATGGTCCACCTTCTTTCGCAACGACTCCACTGCTTTCGTAATAAGCTTATAGACGCCTTGCTTATCGAGATCGGCCATCGTATGCGCTTCGATTTTCAGCTTACGAATCAGCGCTCGCTCGCCTTCATCGACGGAACGAAGTCCGATGTAGATAATCTGATCGGGCTGCAATTTCGGCTCGTTCCCGCCGATGGATGTTAGTTCCGGCGCTCCCATTCCAAGCGCAACCGCAACCGGCATTCCATGGATGTTCCCGCTCGGCGTTGTTTCGGGAATGTTAATATCGGTGTGGGCATCGATCCAGATTACGCCAAGCCGTTTATGCACTTTCTTACAATGCGCCGCAATGCCAGCAATCGTTCCAATTGCCATGGAGTGATCGCCGCCGAGCACAAGCGGGAATTCAATCCGATCGAGAGCGAATTCTACTTCTTTTGCAAGCAGGGAACACGCTTTCGCAATTTCGGGAAGATAGTGCAGTTTTGCATCGCCGCGATCCTGTACTTCGGGATTTTTTATAACGATGTCACCGGCATCGACCACATTATATCCGAGCGCGCGGAGTTTTTCGCTCACGCCTGCAATGCGAATGGCCGACGGCCCCATATCGACACCGCGTCGTCCAGCGCCGAGGTCCATTGGGAACCCAATGAGACGAACAGAACCGGGGAAAGAACCTGGATTGCGCGGATGATCGGTCATGCGCCTAATCCAGGTTCTTGAGCCAGATGCTTCAGTACATTCGAAATCGTCGTCTTCAATTCCTTGCGGTGGGAGATGATGTCAATGAAGCCATGCTCGAGCAAAAATTCCGAACGCTGGAAACCAGGTGGCAGCTTTTTGTGGATGGTCTGCTCCACGACGCGCGGACCGGCAAAGGCAATGAGCGCTTTCGGTTCTGCAATGTTCACATCGCCCAGCATTGCGTAGCTGGCTGTGACGCCGCCGGTGGTTGGGTCGGTAAGGATGGAGAGGTAGGGAAGTTTTGCTTTGGCAAATTGCGCAAGCTTGGCGCTGGTTTTCGCAAGCTGCATGAGCGAAATCGCTGCTTCCTGCATTCGCGCACCGCCGGAGCTGGAAATCATGATAAACGGCGCGCGGCGTTCCATTGCTACATCGATGGCACGAGCGAATTTTTCGCCAACGACCGAACCCATCGATCCGCCCACATAAGCGAAGTCCATGACGCCGATTGCTACTTCGCGCGCGTCGAGATGTCCGGTTCCCACACGGATTGCTTCGCGCAGGTGTGTTTTTCGCTCCGCTTCTGCAGAACGCGAAGGGTAGGGCTTCGAGTCGACAAATCCGAGCGGATCGGCTGGCCGCAAATCAGGCGCGATCTCTTCTTCGAGTCCGTTATCGAGCAAAATGCGGAAATACTCTCGGCTCCCGATACGGAAATGCTTATTGCAATTCGGGCAGGTAAAGAGATTTTCTTCGATCTGCTTTTTGTAGAGTAATTCCTTGCAGTCGGAGCATTTCGCCCAAACGCCATCGGGCATATCGCGCTGCGCCGCGCCGTTTGCGGCAGGCGTTTCGATGTTCTGCTTCGAGCGTGTAAACCAAGCCATTGCGGCTCTTAACGAAAGTTCGCACGGGGAAGTGCGGATGATTTTTTGGGGAATTTCTTGCAAATCGGCTAATAATTTTGTATTTTCGCAATGCATTTCCTATTTGACGTTTTAACCTATTCCAAATTACTCTATGAAAAAATGGCTGACCGCTTCGTTTTTGGTTGCATGTTTCTTTGCAGCGAGCTTCGTGCCCTCGGTTTCACGCGCGCAGTTTACTAATGGCTCTCTATATCTCGGTCCTCAATTGGGATTAGGGATAGGCTATGGTGGAGGGGCTACTGTAGGCGGTACCATTGAAGGGGCAGTCACGAATCCTGGCACAGTCGGTTCTGGCCGCCTGGCCTTTGCAGGTCGCATCGACTATTGGGGATGGAACAATGGTTACTACTCCTATTCTTTCATTCCTCTCTCTGTGCATTGCAATTATCATTTCGTAGTTAGCGATCCGAGGTGGGACCTTTTCGCAGGTCTGGGATTGGGCTATGCCATCGTGTCCTTCAGTTATGATGGCCCCGGATCAAGTTCTACAAGTTATGGAGGAGCTTTTTTTACGATTGGCGGTGGGACACGATACTTTGTTTCGACTAACGTTGCCATCCGTGGCGAAATCGCGCTTTTCAGCTATCTGCCTTTTATTCTCGGCGTCGATTTTCGAATTTAACGCACATTC
>DASYAJ010000334.1:0-2701 GCA_036501405.1 Kapaibacterium sp. (SeqCode) | reverse complement strand
GCTGGCTCTTGTCCCTCTTGTCATCTCGATTATTTCCCTTCCGTTCCTTCCTAACTGTGCTTTCTGGGATGGTCTCGTTTTTTATGGAGAAATTGCTTTCCCGACCGCAATCTTCGGCGCGCTATTCGGACTTTCATGCGCATGGTTGACCAAGCGAACACGATCCGCAATAATGCTCTTTCTTGCTTTTTGGTGCATCACGCTTTTCCTTTCGTTCATTCCCGGCTATTACAATCCCCAGCTTTACACCTACGGCTGGCAATACGGTTTTTTCCCGGGCATCGTGTGGGATGAGTCGCTTCAACTGACGAGCGCCTATCTCGCCTTCCGTTTGGAGAATGTCCTCTGGATCGTTTTTGCGCTCTCGCTTGCGTATGAAATGAGATTGCCTCGAAGGCCGAAGATGTGGTTCGTCATTCCGGGTGTGATTTCCGTTGCACTTTTTGGCTTTCACGATTGGTTCCACATCACAACTTCGCATCAGGCGCTCGAATCGGCTTTAACACAAACATTTCATCCCGATTCCACCTGTACGGTCTATTACACAGCGCTGACCGATGACGAGAAAGTAAAACTTTCTCGCGACGTTCGCTGGTATCTGCACGATATTGAACGTCGGTTCGATCTTTCAACTTCCCATCCTCCCATCGCAATCTATATCTATTCATCCTCCGATCAGATGTTCGATCTCATCGGCACACGGAGCGCTTCGCTTGCAAAACCATGGCTCGGCGAAGTGCATATTGCGAAGGAAAATCTGGAATCGCTGAAGCATGAACTGACACATGTGATGTTGCGAGAAAAAGGAGTATTTCCGTTCTATGCAAGCTGGTCTACCGGAATAACGGAAGGAGCCGCGATGTCGGTGGAACCGGAATATGATGGCATCTATACGCTCGACGAACATGCCGCTCGGATACTTCAGCTTCATTATGCGAGCGGCGTGAAGGAAATCATGTCGTTCACGGGCTTTGCAGCGAATGCTTCCGAAAAAAGTTACGTCCTGGCCGGGTCGTTTTCACGCTATCTCTTAAAAACATACGGCGCCGTGCGTTATGACAGGGTTTATTCTTCGCTCGATTGGAAGAAAGAATATGGCAAGCCACTCGATTCGCTCGAAACGGAATGGAAACGCTGGCTTCAGCCCATGATGACGCCGCTGAGCGCAGATGATTCGGACCATTTCGCCTATTATTACAATCGTTCTTCGATTATTTATGAGCCTTGTCTTCGCAGGATTGGGAAATTGGAACGGGAAGGTTCCGAATCACTTCGAAGAAGAAGTTTTAAGGATGCTTTGAATTATTATCGTGCTGCCATTGAAGAAGGCGCAGGAATTTCTGCGCTCTTCGACGAAGAAACGACACTGCTTCGCATGAATAACTGGCAGGCAGCACTTACGGCGCTCGATACCACGCGCACACCGGCCATTCGTAAACAATTGCCTGCGCTCGATCTGCAGCGAGCCGATTTGCATGTTCTGGCAGGAGACACTTCACTTGCCGATTCTCTCTATGCCAATGCACAGTCGATAAAACTGAACTGGCAGCGATTTCTCTATTCGTATACCGGCTCGATACTCTTGCAGTCCTACCCCGATTCTCTTTGGAAAAACTACCTAATGAACGCATTCACCAATAGAAATTGGAACTCAACGTTGAACGATGAATGGCTGCGACGGATGTCTCAAATCTATGCGGCCGCAAATGACGCTCGAAGCCAGTTGGCAATAAAAGTATTACAATTGGATAATTTGATTCGTTCCGGCAAATTTTTGAAAATCCAGGATTCCGATTTTTCTATTGCTTCGATTCCTCTCTTCACATCGAACGATTCCCTTGCGCTTTCGATCTATTTGCGTGTGCGCAACGAATATTGTATTGGAGAAACAGGAGAAAAATTTTGTCCTGTTAAATATCGCCGAGCAGCGCAAGAAATAAGCGATGAACTCAGCGCAGAGTGGAAATATCTTCAACCTCCTCAATCCGTACCCGGCCGTGAAACGAATCCAAAATAGCTGCAAGGAACGGTTCCAACTTCGATTCGCGCAACGCAACATCCAGTGAAACGCTTTCGAGATACGTTGATTCTCGAATTTCGCCTTCATAAGCATGGATCAGGCGTTCCATTCCAGGTAAATCTTCATAGTGGACCTCAAGCTGCACATTCTTAGTAAGATACATCTTCACGATTTTCGACATCGAAATGGCCTGTTGTGCCGCCTCCGCATACGCTCGAGCAAGGCCGCCCGTTCCGAGTTTCGTTCCACCAAAAAAGCGAGTCACGATGAGGAGCACATTCGTCAGCTTCTGTGATGTGAGAATAAGGAGGATTGGTTTGCCGGCAGTACCTACCGGTTCGCCATCGTCGGCCGCACGGACCATCCTTCCATCTGCGCCAAGTCGATACGCGAAGGAATGATGCGACGCATCGTGAAACTCCTTTCGTACCTGCGAAAGCGCATGATCGATCTCCGCTTTCGAAGCCGCAGGGATTACGTCCGCAATAAATCTCGAACCCTTTATTTTGAAATCGGGCGCGCGAAACGGGGCATCGATCGTGAGATAAAAATCTTCGGGCATTGGCACGGTAACGAGCAACATGGAACGAGTGTTCAACAGCGAGAAAATTTTTCGCATGAATATTGGCATTACCTGCTACCCGACGTATGGCGGTTCCGGCGTCGTAGCTACGGAACTGG
>DASYAJ010000333.1:0-1850 GCA_036501405.1 Kapaibacterium sp. (SeqCode) | reverse complement strand
AAACCAACCGCGTAAAAAGCAACCGCGTAAATGTTCACCAAACAGGCCGCAAAAAAGAAGCTGGGCGCGCGGGAAGGGTTCCGATGGCGCGGCGAGGATATTTCCCGCATCGAAAGCCTGAGCGACGGTGTCTTTGCCTTTGCCGTGACGTTGCTTATTGTCTCGACCGAAGTTCCGAAGACGTTCGACGAATTTATTCTGAAGCTGCGCGATTTCGTTCCATTCGCGGCCTGCTTTGTCCAGTTGATGTCCGTCTGGTATCTTCACTATACCTTTTATCGCCGCTATAATTTGCAGGACATGAAGTCCATGGTGCTGACCATGACATTGTTGTTCTTAGTCCTTCTCTACACCTACCCATTGAAGTTCGTCTATTTATCGTGGTGGCTGAGCATGATTTCGCAGCAGGAAGTGCAGACGATGTTCAGCAGCCCCGAGCAGATCCGGCAAATGTTCGAAATCTATGCGCTCGGCTTTATCGCCGTCTTTGCTATTTTTGTTTTGATGTACGACCATGCGTATCGTTCCCGCTTGAAATTAGGACTGACGGAACTCGAAATATGGGACACACTGCATGTGCGTCGGGAAATGCTGCTCTTTTGCGGAGTGGGAATTCTCTCGCTTATTTTGGCCCTGACGTTACCCGTCGAGATCGTTTTTTTATCGGCAGTATCGTTCTCGCTACTTGGAGTTGTGACAAGCATTCACGGCGGGTGGAGTGGCAAGCGGCGCCGCGAAATTCATTCCAGACTTTTTTCCGCGTCGGAACCGATGTGACGCTTGTAACGATTTTAAAAAAGCTTCATTCGAATCGCATTTCGGATTTATCCTCCTACTTACACGATGAAAAAGAACTTTCTCCTCGTTTTCCTCTTTGCGGCGCCACTTAGTGTGGCGCTATCTGGTATTGCGCTCACCTCAGTAAGGGGGGATACTTTTTCGTTTCCAAAAGGGGGCGATTTAACAAATCACCCCACACAAAATGGGGAAAAATCCGGTTCCTGGCACACGGCTTCCTCAAAAGGATTTTTGCCGAGAGCCTGGTTTACCACGAGCGTCGTGTCCGGGAAAATCTATGTGATCGGCGGCTATGGCGACAGCACACTCGCCACGACGCTCGATGTGTTCGATCCGAAGAGTGACTCCTGGCAGACACTCACAACGCAAGGAACGTTTACGAAACGCGCGAGCCTCGCTTCGTGTGTGCTGAATGGAAAGATTTATGTTTTCGGCGGTGCAATCGGTCCGGAGCGGCCTTCGAATATGTCGAATGCGCTCGAAATTTTCGATCCCAAGACCGATACATGGACGACTCCCAAAACGACTGGAACCTTTACTCCGCGTAATAATCTCTGTGCCTGTGCGATCGGCAAGAAAATTTATACGCTCGGCGGATACGATGCGGAGTCACCCGGCGATCTCGATGTGTTCGAAGTGTTCGATCCATCGACCAACCGATGGAACACGCCGAAAACGAAGGGAAGTTTTACGCCGCATGGCGCTTTTACTGCAAATGTGGTGAATGGGAAAATTTATGCGATCGGAGGGTTCAACGATCGTGGCGCGCGCGGACATCGCGTGATAGGCGATGTGGAAGTATTCGATCCGCAGACGAATACCTGGAGCACCCCAAAGACAACGGGAACATTTCGCGCGCGATTGCTGCATACGTCCGGCACAGTTCGGAACAAAATCTACATTATTGGTGGAACACCGAACATGGTCGATCCACTCACGAAAGATATTGTGCAGGTGTTCGATCCCGCGACAAACGCATGGAGCACGCCCACGACCACCGGGACATTCACGCCGCGTTCCTATTTATCGGCCAGTGTCGTCGAGAATAAAAT
>DASYAJ010000332.1:0-1711 GCA_036501405.1 Kapaibacterium sp. (SeqCode) | reverse complement strand
CGGAGCGTTCAGGAAGAATTCCTGAATGGCCCGCAGCCATTCGTAATCGATCGCAGACAGCGGGGTATCCTTCGACGGGAAGACCTGGAGTAACCGATACGCTCCCTGCCAGGCCCAGTGACGGCCTTCCACCAGCGTCTGGAAAAACTCCAGGAACGGGACCTGTCCTTTGGACTTCGATTCGAACCGGTGCTTTGCTCGCCACTCCATGTCACCGTAGTTCAGCGTCACCTGTTGCGCGAGACGTTCCGTCTCGTCGTTCTGGCGGCTGTCATAGGTTGTACGAAGATTGATGTTCTTTGTACCCCGCTTACCTCGCTGATAAAAGTCGAGGAAATACCGGCCTGGAATATCCGCTCCCCGCACCGGAGGGTTCTTCTTGCCTTTCGATTTTTCGAACGCCTGTCGTTTGGCTTCGGGAACCCGTCGCCATTCCTCTATATCCAAGGCCCGCCACCGCAAGCGGATCGTGCCGTCCTTCTGAGCCATCCTGTTGTATCTCGTGCATCTCCACTACCGCTCCCGGTTCGATTTCCCGGCCTGTGTGTGTCCCGTTTTGTTGCCAGTTTGTTGCTACGGCAACAAATTTCGGAGTAGCGAGTGCCAACGGATGACACCCTGTACCCGCAAGCAATTGATCTACATGCGATAGTGTGGCACTGCTTACTACGCATTATCACTCAGAAACGCTCCGTAGCTTCGAGTTCGAATCTCGGGCCATCCGCTAAAATTCGCTGTAACATATTGATTTACAATGAATTATTGCCTTTCTAACTTCGGAAGTATTTTTGAGTTGGCAACACTATGGCAACAAATTTCGGGAAAAACGGGCTTATTTAGGTCCAATGCACTCCGATTTATATCTGTCTCATCGCTCGATGGAAACCTTCCGAGTTTGCACATACCCATTCTGAGAAAGCCGGAGATAATAGCTGGCCGATGGAAGGGCGCTAATATTCAAGGACGTCGGAATATCACTTCCCGTAAGAACCGAGTGCCCCAAAGCATCGAAAAGATCGTATGAGACTGCCGAGGTTTTCGAAAGCGAGATCGTGATTCGATCGGATGCGGGATTTGGGGCTACGCGTTCGATAACAAACGGTAGCTTGTCCTCCATCGCATATCGAATGATCGAATCGCCACAAGAATTCTGGAAAGAGAAAGCTGTTCCGGTGCCCACGATACTTGCAATGCAATCGAGCGGTAGAATTTTATCGGACGAAAAGGAAATGTTCGAAAGATCGAGCGGAGTTGTAATCGAATCGGTGAGATAGACCATGAAGGTCAAAGTTCCGATTGTGTCAGCTTCCCCGGAAATGCCGCTTCCTGGGTTCCATTTGAACGTATCGGTTTCGATCTCGTTCGGCTTCCCTCGATGCACAGCCACGCCATTCGCGTTCAGAAGTCCGAGAAGATCGTTGTTATAGGTGATGTCGAACGACAGTCCTGTCATTGCCGCTGGAGGTTGACCTTGGAGCACAGCATAGCAGGTTACGATGGCGGACTGCTCGCCGCTTCTAGCCGGACTTAGGACGAGTTCCAACATGGCCGGCGGAATGATTTCACCTGTTAAGGGAATCGAGATCGTACTCGTGCCGGTATTTGCATTACTTGCAAAATGAACCGTATCGTTCAGGTTCCCAGATTGCGGTGTGAACGTAAGTCGGACGGTCACGGAATCTACGGGTGAAATTATTATCGGAAATACTGT
>DASYAJ010000331.1:0-5614 GCA_036501405.1 Kapaibacterium sp. (SeqCode) | reverse complement strand
GAGAAAATGAATGGGAGCGATCACCTTCCGCTGCTCGGCCCAAGAGTTGGAAACCGATAACGGACGCGGTATTCGCGGGTAATAGTATGGCCAATCGTTCGAAGAATTGTGTGTAGTTCGGTCAGGTCGTCCGCGAGATAGTAATAGCCGCCGGTCTGACGCGCAAGCCACGGAAGCCGGCCTTCGTCCTCGACCCGAAAATTGATCGCATAGAGCTTGATCGGCGCGTTCGCGAGAAGCTCCTGCAAGGCTTCGATGGAAAGTGTGCTGGCATTGTCCGCGCCGTCGGTGACAACGAGTAGCGCATCGTTCCACGCGGTATCGCCCTTTCTGCGGTACGCGTTAATGGAAGAGACAGCGTCTGCAATCGCATCGTAAAGCGGGGTATATTGTGTGCGGATTGTATCGTAGTCGTGCCAGAAGCTTTGGATCGTATCGCGGCTTTCGGTAAAACCGAATTGCGAAAGAAAGGTAGAACGCCGCGCGGTATAGCGGCTGCGAAAGTTCCGGTAGTGTGTATCGAAGACGACCGCTTGATACTCACCGCCTCGCGGCAGGGAATCGAGGAGGGTATCGCAGTATTTAGTCAGCGAATCGAAGGCGTGGAACATGGAACCCGAATTATCGAGCACAAAACTCGCGCGGAGCGAGCTCTTGAATTTCCATCCCACCGAATCGACCGAAAGAATCTCGGCTCGTTGGTTCCCACGCCGAACAGTGAGGTCTTCCGCTTTCAGCGGCGGTGGATTCAATCCCGAAACTTCAACCCATGCTTCGTTCGCAGAGGTGCTATCGATGTGAAGGAGCGCGAGAGGGCGTTTCAATGTAAGGGAAATATCTTGTGCGCGAAGCGTGAAGGAACAGAAGACAAGTGTCATTCCCGCGAATGCAGGAAAGACGTGGTGTTTCCACGAAACGATCGAGACAAATTCAGAGCTGGATTCCCGCATTCGCGGGAATGACAATCTAAAGCGGAGACAAACTGATTGAACGTTCGCCATTTTACTTCAGCCATCCCGCAGGATTCTGTTTCGTTTTTCCTTTCCAGACTTCGAAATGCAGCGCCGCGCCTGACATTTCGCTCGTACCGCTTTTTCCGATTGTCTCACCGGCCCGGACCTGCGCGCCCTGGCGCACCGAAGCGCTCGAAAGATTCGCATAGACCGTATGCAGCTCACCCGAATGCCGCAAGACGATAACGATTCCATAACTCGGCAGCGATGAGATCAGCGCGACTTCGCCCTCGGCAGCCGCGCGGACTTCGGAACCGCCCGGTGTTCCAATATCGACGCCAAGATTGATGGTAACCGTTCCCAGTTCCGGGTTCGTGTGCTCACCATAACCCTGGACGATGCGATGGGAACTCGTCGGCCAGTGCAGCGAATGCGGTCCATGTGCCGGACCGAGCGATTCCGGCGGCGCGGCTTCTTCATCTCGGTGACGCCCCGTTCGGCGACGCGGCGCATTTTCTTTCGAAAGAAGACCGGCAATAATCGACTCGAGCCGCTTTTCGCTTGCCTTACGCTCGGCGAGCAGCTTTTCCACACGCTCTTTTTTCGCTTGAATCTGTGCGAGGTTCGTCGCTTCTTCGCGCCGCTGTTGCTCGATGTCCGTTTGTTCCTCCTGATGTGCGCCAATCTGTGCCTGCGCGGTTTCGATCGTCGAAGCCAGCTCCGCGCTCGATGCGCCGAGCGAGGATTTCATCGAGTCGAGCCGCGTCCGGTCCATCGCATGGGCTTTTGCGATCGTCTCCGCGTAATAGGCCATACGGGTGGGATCGGCATCGTTCGTAGCCGTAAGCAATGGGTCTTGATCCTGCGGCTGAAGCAGGCCGCGCACATAAAGCTCCCGCGAGCTTCGTGCATACGCCTCCTTCCGCGATTCGAGCGTAACGCTCGTTTCGTTAAGAGACCGATCGACCTCCGATTTTTCCACGCTCAGATCTTTTTCCTCCCGTTCGAGCGCCACAATGCGGCCTTTTAATTCCGCCTCCTTTTTATTGAAGGCATTCAGCGTTTCTTTCGAGTGCTTTTCGCGCCGTTCATGCTCTTTTAATTCGGATTCATACTTTCGAATTTCCTGTTGCACCGACTTCAGCTCTGCTTCGGTCGAACTTCGCTTCCCGTTCGTCGCGGCGTGCTTTCCGGCCGATCGCTTGTGCGGATGCCGTCGCGCGGTATTGGCGCTTTCGTTCAAGAGGATAACGAGCGCGAATGCAATGACGAGCGTCGTTGCTGACGTGGCGGCGAAGGTGAATTTTTTCACGGGCTGAGGTTCTACTGCTATCTTAACGCTTCCATGGGCGAAGTCGTCTCTTTCTTTCATTGCGAACGGAGGAATTTTTTCCTTTCTAGGCGGAGCGTTGCGCTTGTTCTCCTCTGGATGGTGACCATCGTTTCGACCGCCTCCGCGCAATACACCTGGACGTGGCTCACCAAGTTCCCGACCTGCATCGGTTCCGCTTATTTCTTCGATGAAAATCACGGTCTCATCGGCTCGGGTGTCCGGTGGGACCTTTACACCGGCAATGGGCCGTGCGCAATCTATCGCACGACCGACGGGGGACTTTCCTGGAAAGCTTCCCAAGTTCCCACGACGATCAAAGGCGCTGTTACCGCCATTTCCATGCAAGATTCCCTCATAGGATATGCCTCGATTCTTCCATCGATGGATTACAGTTCATTCGGGACTTTTGGAGGAACATCCCTCTGGAAAACGACCGATGGGGGTGTTACCTGGTTCGATCCGTTTCATCAAGACCATTCCATAAGCTGTGTTTATGGGCAGTCAGGACTTTTGCTTTTTACGAAATGGGATAACGCCGATTACACGGACGTTCACCGTGCTCCACCGGACCAGACGGGTGGGAGTTATTCTTTTGATGGTGGTACGACATGGACGACCAATTTCCGGCGTGGCAATGGGATTGCCTTTTCGGATTCGCTGAACGGTGTGATCAGTGAAATGAATGACGATAACGGTGGCAATAACTTTTGGGTCACCACCGATGCGGGAAGATCGTGGCAGGCAACGACGAACCAATATGAATCGTGGTCGGTCTATGCGATGAAAGGGAAGGGAACCTATTTTTGCTCGAACGAATCGCAGCTCTATCTGCCAAGCACGGGAATCAATTGGTCGACCGACAGCGGATTTACCTGGCAGAAACGGTTCTCCTTTCAAACGATGCACTTCACGGGGACGATCGCGGGGGCTGTGAACGAACTTTATTTCCAGACCGATACGGGGCTTTACGAAGGACCCTCCTACGCGCAGGGCCTTTATCGTTCCGACGACCTCGGCGCGAGCTGGCATTACATTGGAGGGCCATCGACGAGCCGCGATTCGCGCTTTGCCGTGACGGGCTGTCTGGGGCAGGTCGTCTATGCCTTCGATGCGTATGGGAATGTGTATAAGACTGTCGATGGTGGCGATGGAACGATTCACGGGACGGTCGCGCTCGAAAACGATACGATCGTCTGGAACCCCAAACTGTGCGGCGATACGCTCAATGTTCCCGTGCTTTCGGGCAACTGCATTCCGGTCGCGGTCGATTCCATTTTCCTTCCTAATGGCTCGCCTTTTGTGTGGCTCAAATCGGGAAATGCGCTGCCGGGAGTTCTGTCGCTCGGCGATACGGCCAAGGTTCAGCTCGGGTTTGCTCCTCCAAAAGCCGGAACCGTTGTTTCGAATGTCTATGTCGCTGCTCATGCTGGTTCCCACTCGATCTGGAAATTACTCACTGTGATTTCCAACGTGATCGACACGGTTGGTGTCGAGCTTTCCACCGATAGCATCTCGCTTGCCGCCGGCCCCTGCCAAACCGCGGTCGATTCGATTGCAATCGCGGATGGATCGTGCTTGGGAGTGGTGCTCGATTCCGTCACGCTCTCTTCCGGGGAGCTTGGCACGACTTCTTCGTTCCCAGTCACGATTCCCGACAACGGCTCCTACACCCTCCCGGTTCTCTACTCACCGGATAGCGGCGGCACGCATACGCTCCTTGCGCATCTCTACTGCCATGATGCGCTACGCACATACGATACGACCGTTTCGGTCTATGCGCAATCGGTGCAGCCACAACTTGCGCTCGTGGTCGATAGTACGATGCTTACGATTGGAACGAAATACTGCAATCCCGTCTCTTCGCTCATTTCCTTCGGCTCGAATGCATGCGACACAGTGACGATCGATTCTATTGTTTCTTCGAACGGCAGTTTCCATCCCATGCTCGGTTCGGGAACCCTGGCTTCCGGTGGGAAGGATACGGTTTCTATTCTGTTCGACCCGGATTCGTCGGGAACCTATATGGGAACGCTTCATGTCTATGCACACGCCCGTTCCGGGCCCTGCGATACGATCCTTTCCATTTCGGCGGCGAATGTGGCGCTGAAACAATGCGAAACGCTCTCGGATACGCTGCTGACAATGGCGACAACCGGTTGTCAAAGCCTGCTCGATACGATTTTTCTTGGCAACCAGGGTTGCGATTCGCTGTATCTCGATTCTATTCTTGTCGAGAACGATAGCGAAGTGAGCGTGCAGTACGATTCCTCGGTCGCGCCGATTGCTGCGCCCGGATCTATTCCGATTTCTTTTGCCTATCAGCCAAATGACGGCATTTCCAAATCGACGGTTGTCCATCTTTTTGCGCATACGCCGTCGCGGAGTATCGATACGACGGTGACGCTTGCACTTTCGAACACCGTTCCGGCGGTCCCGCTCGCGCTTGGAAGCGATTCATTATGGCTCTTCACGAAATATTGCCAGCCGGTAACGATTCCGTTTCAGCTTGGGAACTTAGGATGTCAGAACGCAATCGATTCCATGGAAATCGTTGGCGATTCGCTCGGCGAATTCTCCGTTGTGAACGATCAGGATACGATTCACGCGGGAACCTGGGAACAATCATCGGTGGTGTTCCGGCCCGATGCGCCGGGAACTCGTTCGTGCTCGGCACATCTCTCTTTTTACTCGAATGGAAAGGAAATCGATACGACAATTACCATTGCCGCTGAAAATCTGACGGCTCCGGTCGCCTATCTTCCGTCGCTCGATTCGCTGATGGCGGGAATGGAACTTCGCATTCCGCTCATGATTCAACCGACGACGGACACCTTCACCGTCCACAGCTTCGCGTTCCATCTTACCTTCAATACGGACCTGCTGACGCCGGATGGTCTCGATTTCACCGGCGTCTGCGATGCGAATATCGATTCCTCGAAATGGACGCCGGAGGCAAACGGCGTTTCTGTGCATGTCTGGTTGCACGACACCATCTCCGATACCGCGCGACTGATGTTTCCTCTCGTCGCTGCAAAGGCGAAGGTCTCGCTGGCAAAAGATACGATGACGGAAATCCTCCTCGATTCTTTTGTGACCGATCGGGAACCGACGCTCGCGCCGTGCAGCATTCCATCCCAGACGTTTACGCTTGCCATGGCCTGTGGCGACCCCCTCCTGCTCGAAGCGCTCCGTTCGGAACCGCTCAATTTCAGCTTTATTTCCGTTACGCCCAATCCTTCCGACGGCGGCAACTGGGATCTTACTTATACGGTGAACGGGGGTGGGAATGGACTTTGGGCCAATGTGTACAATGTAGTCGGAACGATTA
>DASYAJ010000330.1:0-1780 GCA_036501405.1 Kapaibacterium sp. (SeqCode) | reverse complement strand
CACGAATTTGACCCGCGATCACCTCGATTTCCATCATACGATGGACGCGTATCTCGCGGCAAAGAAAAAGTTGTTCGACAACCTGAAAGATACCGCAGTAGCCATCACCAATGCCGATGATGAGAACGGACGGACGATGGTGCGCGATACGATTGCCAATGTCCATTCCTATGGTATCCGAACCAATGATTCCGCTCGTGCGGACCTGATGGCCTACGATCTCGAACGATCGGCGAATGGAACGAAATTTGGAATCGAAAAACGGTATTCGAACGAACGGGCGATCTGCCATTCGCCGCTCGTTGGCGATATCAATGTAGAGAATGTACTCGCCGCAGCGAGTGCGCTTTATTTCGGTGTGGAAGGATTTTCACTCGATGCGATAGCGGGATTCATTCCAAAGCTGCAAGCGCCTCGAGGTCGATTCGAACGCATCGCGCTTTCGAATGGCGCGAGTGCCATCGTCGATTATGCCCATACGCCCGACGCGCTCGAAAACGTGCTGAAGACAATCCGTGCCGTGATGAAGGAAGGTCAGATTATGACGGTGTTCGGGTGCGGCGGCGATCGCGATAAAGGAAAGCGCCCCCAGATGGGAGCCATCACTGCATCGCTCTCGGACAAGGTTATCGTCACAAGCGACAATCCTCGGTCGGAAAATCCATTCACTATTATAGAAGAAATCGTCGCCGGGGTTCCAGCGTCGCATCGTTCGAAAATTCAAACCGAGCCGGATCGCGCGAAAGCGATTATTCTCGCGATATCTATGGCTAAAGCAGGTGATGTTGTCCTTTTAGCGGGCAAAGGACATGAGAATTACCAAATCATTGGGACCGAAAAGCACCATTTCGACGATCGTGAAGAAGTCTTAAAATATAACGCCCTACAGTAATTTATAGCTTCTAAGGGAGCATCTATCGGCACGATTGCTGTTTAAGACGGCAACGCAATTCTCCGCTATTGTCACGTGAATCTCACCGTACAGGAACTTCTTTCGATCGAGCATGTCCACGAAAGCGGCGTGCGGAAACTGGATCTCTCGCGCGCTTTTCGAACGGTCTCTACGGATTCACGAACGGTCAAGCGCGACGATCTTTTTATTGCGCTCACCGGCGAGCGCTTCGATGGGCACGATTATCTTTCTCATGTCGCAAAAGAAGGCGCTACGGCCGCGATTGTGGACACGAACTGGTACGAGGCGCATAAATCGCGGCGGCATCCATTGCCACTTATTGCAGTGCGCAATACGCTCGATGCGATGGGGGAACTCGCGACATGCTACCGCAGAAAATTTTCGATCCCAGTCCTCGCCATTGCTGGCTCGAATGGGAAAACGACGACGAAAGAACTGATCGCGCATGTGCTCACCGGCTCGTTCGATGTGCTGAAAACCGAAGCGAATTATAATAATCAGATTGGCTTGCCGCACACACTGTTCCAATTGCGGGATGGACATGAAATCGCCGTCCTCGAAATTGGAACGAATCATCCTGGCGAAATTGCGTGGCTCACCAAGGTTGCGGAACCCACGCATGTGCTTATCACGAATATCGGCCGCGAGCATTTGGAATTTTTTAAGGATCTCAAAGGAGTCGCTCGCGAAGAGAAAGCGGCGTTCGACTATCTCGAAGCACATCGGGGCTTTGCCTTTATTAATCTGGACGATCCATACCTGAAACCATCCCTTCCAACCTTTGCAGGTCGCGCGATGTCGTTTGGGACTGGCCGGGAACATGCGGATGTGCATGCAAAGCGAAGCGGGTTTCGGAAAGATGGACGG
>DASYAJ010000329.1:0-7993 GCA_036501405.1 Kapaibacterium sp. (SeqCode) | reverse complement strand
TTCACCGGCGACGAGGAAGGCGTCGAGCAAGCACTCAAGCATACCGTTAAAAGCAAAATACATCGTTTCATAGTTTGTTCCTTTCTTCGTGTGGGTAATCGGGAATGGTTACGTTCCTGGGAATATCCCAGATTTTCACGTAATCGAGCAGGTGGTGCGCGGCCGGGCGTCCGTGGACAGGCCAGAAACCGGGATTGTTCGTGTGTGTTTCGAAGTATTGCCCGTTGCCTGTGCGCAATGGAAAGAAAATCTCCCCCTCCGCTGGGGGACTTGCGCCCGTTCCGATCCGTACCTTGCCACTCGATGGGCACGGAAACGTGTTCGTCGTTTGTGCCGGCAACGCGGTCGCGAGAAGAAGGAATGCACGCGTCGAAATTAATTTATTCATGGTGGAATTGAAAAAAGTAACGTAGTAATAATCTCCCAAAACAGATTTTGTTACACCTCCCATGAAAAAAACTTTCATGAGAGTGGTACAAAGATACCCAATTTTTTAGCGCATCGAGCGAGGTGAAACAGGATTGGCTCTCTCGCGATTAGAAAAAATCGCGAAAGCACTTGGGGTGAAAGCGGGCCAGCTTTTGGAGTAAAAAATTAATTTTTTTGTGGAACTTCAGAAGGAAAAGGTGCTTGCGTTCATGAGCAAATCAATTGAGTTCATGAAGCACAAACGCGCGCGCAGTATATAATTTTTGAAAAACGCGCAAAATAGCTTAATTTCGTGGGTGCTGCTGTCACGCGCGCGCTATACTGGTGGCATGGAAGGTGTCGGGTTTTGGCGGGCGAGCCATTCCTGGTGGAGCATTTCGCGGCGCTCGCGGCGGGCGTGGCGGGTGAACCAGCGGTTTCCGGTCGCGCAGAGTGCTACCCATCCGAAGCCGAGAAGGAGTCCGGCGAGCACATCGGTCGGCCAGTGGACTCCGAGGTAGAGTCTGCTGAGCGCCACCGACGCGGCGACAAGAATTCCGAGCAATCCGAGGAGCCATCGCCAAAGGTTCCGAACCTGGAGCGAGACCATCCACCAGGCAAAAAATCCCCAGATGGCGAAGGAGGTCAGCGAATGACCGCTCGGGAAGCTGAAGTTCGTCTCCTGCACCAGCGGCGGAAATACCTGCGGCCTCGGATTGTGGAAGACAAGCTTGAGCGTCACGACCATCAGCGAAGCGCCGATGAGGACGGCGGCCATTGTTGCAAGATCGACATAGCGTTTCATCAGCAGAAAGGCCGCCGTGAAAAGCAGCCCCAGCGTAGCGATTCCATAGGTCGATCCGAGCCAGGTAATATGCAGCGCCAGCGAATCGAGCGTCGGAGTTTGCCGCGCATGGATGGCGAGCAAAATTGAGCGGTTGAATCCACCGACCGTATGATCGGTTACTTGATCGGCAAGCCAGCCAAAAATTCCCGCGCAGATCACCGCAATCAGCAGCGCATAGAAATAGTAGGACGTGACCACCCGGTAGAGCTTGCTGGCTCCGGCTTGCGGAATTTCTTCTAAGACTTCCTCGATGGTGTGAACGGCGTGGGTGGATTCGGTCATAACCGGTAATCTCAACAATTCCCGTGCAAATATAATCGGAAATTTTGAATTGGAAGGAACTTGGGCGTCGTATGAATGAAATTCGGAGAAATTCCGGCGCGGATATTGATGAGGTGGTTCATCGATGCGGACGATTGTTCATTTATCGGATATTCATTTCGGCAAAACGGATGCGCGAACGATCCAGCCGCTGATTCGGGCTGTCCATCAAGCGCGGCCGAATCTGGTGATTGTCAGCGGCGATCTTACGCAGCGGGCGAGGCGGCAGGAATTCCTGAAAGCGCGGGATTTTCTGCATTCGCTTCCGGGTCCGCAAATCGTGGTTCCAGGCAATCACGATATTCCGATTTTCAATCCGGTAGAGCGTTTTACCCGGCCGCTCGGGCGATTCAAGGAATTTATTCTTTCCAACCTCTTTCCCTTTTATGAAGATGAAGAAATTGCTGTAATTGGAATTAACACAGCGCGGTCGCGAAGTACGAAATATGGCCATATCAATAAAAACCAACTGGACCGGATTCGAGAATGCCTGTGTTTAGTTCCACCGGATAAGCTTAAGATTTTGGTGACGCATCATCCGTTCGATCTTCCGGAAGACGATAGCGATTTGCGCCAGCTTGTAAACCGCGCGGGCCGCGCAATGAAAATTCTGGCCGAGTGCCATATCGACATTCTTCTTGCAGGTCATCTGCACCGTATCTTCGCGCGAGAAACTGCGGAACGCTATGACATCGAGGGATACAGCGCGCTGGTGGTCCAGGCGGGAACGGCAACATCGTTCCGGTCCTCACGGGAACAAAATTCGTTCAATATTCTTTCGATATTGCACGATTCGATTTCCATTACACGGATGCTCTGGAATGAGCAGACGCTTTCTTTCGAGCCGAGCGCCGAAGAACAGTTCCATCGCCATGCGGAAGGATGGGAACCCGTCAGTTCAACTTCAGATATTTCCTGACTTTCTCAAAACGCGCGCCGCCAAAACCACGGACGTTTTTTAGCTCTTCGAGCGATCGAAAGAATCCCCGTTCGGAACGATATTCGAGAATGAGTTCTGCCGTTGCCTCCCCGATACTCGGCAAGCGAATCAGGTCCTCCTTTGTACTCCGATTGAGTGAGACGGACTGCAACGCCAAGCCCTCTTCTTTGGAATGATGCACGGTATGAGCACGAGTGGCATTCAGGGAATCTTCCGGCAGGGAAAAGAAGAGCGAATCGCGAGCGTTCGCCGCGGTGCTCAGTGCGAAAAAAAGACTGTCCGATTTTCGTTCCTGCACGATTTCGGAACGGTTCCTCATTTCCGGAAACCAGGACGTATAGATGTGTTTCCCGAATCGAAAAAGAAGAACGGCAATTCCCGTCAGCAGGAATAATAGGAGCGCGCGAAGTTCGCGCGGTGTGTAGAGTTGAGATGCGCTGGCAAACACGCGATCGCGACCTTTCGCAGTCATGCCGCGAAATTTCGTAAGCATCGCACGAACGCTATTCCACACAACTCGCATCATAGGATTACGCGATCAGGAAAACATGCTGCGAATATTATCGAAGATTCCCTCTTCGGCTGTTGCTTTCTTCTTGTCCTTGCCTTTCGATTTCGATGCCGCATTCGATTTCGTGGATGCACTCGATTTCGAATCGGGCGAGCGGAAGTGTTCCATAGTGGCGAGCTGTTCGAGCAGTTCCCGTTCCTCACGCGCGAGCTTATCGGGCATCGCTATCTGAATTCGAACAAGCTGATCGCCCTTGCCGCTGTGGGAAAGATGTTGGATGCCTTTGCCCCGCATTCTGAGAAGCGTTCCCGCCTGCGTCCCGGATTCGATCGTCAAGATAGAATGCCCCGTCAGCGTTGGAACTTCTACTTCGGCGCCGAGTAACGCTTGCGGAACGGTGATCTCCAAATCGAGCACGACATCGTCGCCATCGCGAAGGAAGGTATCGTGCGGAAGTTCCTGAATCACGACAAGCACATTGCCGGTTGGTCCGCCACGCCGGCCCGCGTGCCCCTGACCGGAAAGCGTAAGATAATTCCCTTCGTTTACGCCAGCAGGAATGTTCACCTTTAGTGTCGCTTCTTCCTGCACTCGGCCTTCGCCACGGCAGACATCGCAACGCTCACGAATCGTACGTCCCGCCCCCTGGCATGTCGGGCAGACCGTTACATTGACAAACTGGCCGAAGCCCATCGAGCGCACCTGGCGTATCTGTCCCGAACCGTGACACGTCGCGCAGGTATCGACCGCGGTTCCCGCTTTCGCTCCGGTTCCCGAACAGGTTGCACAGGTCGCAAGATGCCGCACCTTGAGCGTTTTTTCCACGCCGATGGCGATTTCTTCTAAGGTGAGCTGAAGCGGAATTTGCAAATCGGCGCCACGCTCTGGAGCGTTTGGGCTGCGCTGCTGCTGGCCCCCGCCAAAGAACTGATCGAAAATACTTCCCATCGGCGACGATGCACCCATGCCTCCGAAAATATCGGCAAAATGCGAGAAAATATCGTTCGCGTTTTGATAATGACCAAAATCGTTTGCACGAACGCCTTCGTGACCGAAGCGGTCGTAGCGAGCACGTTTGTCGGTATCGCTCAGGACTTCGTAGGCTTCGGTCGCCTCCTTGAATTTTTCCTCGGCGTCTTTATTATCCGGATTGCGGTCGGGATGATATTGCAGCGCAAGTTTCCGATACGATTTTTTTACTTCTTCAATCGTAGCGGAGCGAGTGACGCTCAGGATTTCGTAGTAATCGCGCTTCATTCTTAGTGTTATGCTATCGGCTTCGAGACAAATACTTTTGCATGACGCAATACGGCATCGCGTATGGTGTAGCCGCGCTGGATTTCGCGGGTAACGATTCCCGGCTCGACATCGTCCCTTGGTTCTTCCATCAGCGCATCGTGTTTCATCGTGTCGAACGGTTCCCCGCCCGTCTGCATCGGATACACGCCATAGCGTTCGAGCGTTTTCAGAAAGTTCTTATAAATGAGTTCGATTCCCTCGGTCATCGGATCTTTCGATTCCGATGCATGCTCGATGGTCCGTTCGAGATCGTCCACGACGCTGAGCAGATCGAGAATCAATCGTTTATTGCCTTCGAAGATAAGCTGCTCGCGTTCCTGTTGATGGCGGCGGCGCATGTTATCGAGTTCCGCCGTGCGGCGCAGCAGTTGGTCGCGCGACTGTTCCAGCTCGTGTTCGAGTTCCTCGATTTTCTGCTCGGACATGCCTTCTGCCATTTCTGTTCGGTCCAATTCTTCTTTCATTCTATTATTTCGTTGAGAGCACGCCGGACATGGCACGCGCAACATAGTCCACGAGCGGGGCGACGCGTTCGTAATCCATTCGTTTCGGACCAATGAGCCCAATAATTCCGCGCTCGCCACCAATCTGATACTTTGTACAGACGAGGCTATAGCTCGTCATATTGCGCTCTTCGAGTTCGGTGCCTATGCGGATCGAAAGTCCACCGTTCGAAATGGGAACCTCGCTTCCGGACCGTTCCAACACGTGAATTACCACTTCTTCATTGTCGATGAGTTCGATGATGCTTTGGAACTCTTCGTCGCGGGTCACGTCCTTGCCCTGAAATTCGGGTTGACTAAAAATATTTTTTGCACCGTTGATTTTTACACGGTCGGAACCGCTATGGTCAAACAGCTTATCGGGTGCATCGATAAAAAGCCGAAGAATGGAACGGTCATGATCCGAAAGATCGCTCATGCGCTCTCGAAATGTCGTTTTGATCTCACGAAAACTGTGACCGGAAAGCCGTTCATTCAGCATGATTCGAAGCTCGTCCAGTTTCGATTGTGGCAGCGTGTGTTCCGTTTCGAGCGTGACGGTCTTCACGCGACCGCTGGATGCAGCAAGCACAACGAGCACACGGCTTGAGGAAAGCGGAACGATTTCTACGCGCTCCAAAATGCCCTCGTCGAGCGCAGGTAATAGTGCAATCGAAAGCTGCCGCGAAAGCTTCGCTAAGATGTTCGAGGACGCTTCGAGAACATCGTCCGTCGTGACAGCCTCAGCAAGCGACCTTGCCACCGCCTTTCGTTCGGCTGGCGAAATGGTTTCTGGCGCCATCAGATCGTTCACATAGAGCCGATATCCTTTATCGGTCGGCATGCGTCCCGCGCTCGTATGGGGATGGTCGATATATCCCATGAATTCGAGATCGGCCATGATGTTCCGCATCGAAGCATCGCTCAAACCGAGCGAGCTATAGCGTGCAAGATAACGGGAGCCCACCGGATTTGCGGTGAGGACATAATGCCGGACAATCAGCCGAAGGATTTCACGCTGGCGCTCGGTCAACTCTGCATGTGCGGAGTTGAGGCGTGTAATATCGCGTCGAAATGTATCGTCCTTCATAGAGCGGGGTGCTAAAGTGTCAGGTTACAACACGCTTATTCCGTGCGCAAGTTTCGTGAGATGCGATTCACAGGCATCGCTCGATCGTTTTGTCTGAACGCACAACAGCCCGGCTTTTCGGCCGGGCTGTTGGAAAGTTATCGATTGTCCCGAAGGGCGGTCTTATTTCTGGACCGTGAGTTTCTTCGAGAGCGTCGTCGTCTGGCCGTTGGCGTCGGTCGCCGTCAGCTCATAGAGATAGCTGCCACTCGCGAGACCGCTGAGATCGAGCGAAACCGTTTGGTCGCCCGCTGCATAAGCGGTGTTCGTAATGGTGTTGTTGACGATCTTGCCCGTCACATCCAGGATCTGAATGGTGACCTGCGAGGCACTCGGAAGCGTGAACGAGATCTCGGTCTGACCCGAGGTCGGGTTCGGATAGCTCTGGCCGAGCGTCATGCCAAGCGAGGTTGCATCCGGCAAGAGTTCCATCGTATTCGAATAGGTCTTCGAACCCGAGGCATCCACAGCCGCCACACGGAACGTGTAGGTCTGCGATGGATCGATTCCGCGCGTCGTGGCATAGTTGGTCTGATTGTCAACCACGGCAGCCGAAGTAAATAAGCTCCAGCTATTGCCAGTCTGCTCCTCGATGTCATACCGCGTCACGTCCTTGGTGGAAGCTACGCTCCATTGGAAGAGCGCGCTCGACTGTGGCGCATGCGTCACCGTCGCGTTCACGAACGACACCGGAAGGATTGTCCCCTGATGGCTTTCGAAGAATGCAATCGCACTGGCGAGTGTACGGGTCACGCCGCTCGTCGTGTCGGCATGGCCGCCCGGGGTCGTTGTCACCGGATTCGACCAGTCGAATCCATAGAATACGGTGTTCACCGTTGGATTGTAGTACGAGATACCCGCACCACTGTCGGGCGATGAGCCCGAATAATTTGCGTAGGAGTACGCGAATCCATTCACTTCCGGTCCCACGTTCGGCGTTACTATCGACGGCTTGATTACGTCCGGAGACGCGCTCGAAATGCTGTCGTTATATTTCCAGAACGCTGGCTGCTGACCATTCACCCATCCGTTGTATGTCCCCGAAATCGGGCTGTTGGCTACGAACGTCGTGTGCATCGTCGTCTGCATGAAGGCCGTGTCCGTGATCCGGTTGTTGAACATCACATAGCCATTGTAATAGGCAATGTTCTGGCCCGCGATCACAAGGTCCTTCTTGGCATACGTCTGACCTGCTGCGAGATACCGCGTCAATTCGTCGGTCTCCTGCAAGCTCAGACCTGCCTGAGCCGTCGGCTGGCCCGACACCGGAGCGATCGTCGGATCGCCCTGTGCCCAGACGATCGTCCACCATGGGGTATAATCGATGATCGTCGTGTTCGGCAAGCCCTTCGGCGCATTCCGATCGATGGTATCGAACGGAATACCCAGGTTGTTCAATGCAAGCTCCGCGGCAGTCATATTGGCTTGTCCAGCCACAGTCAGGCCGTTGTAGCTCAAAAGCACGGCGTTCTGCTTGAGCAGAATACGGAAGGCTTTTGTCTGCGTATTATTCGCATTGTTCTGATCGTTCGGTACGGTGACAATCACCTGGAAAATACCGGTCGAGTTCAGAGTGGTCAGGACCGGGCCTTGAACGGCCACGTTCTTCGTCTCATTGACGGCCCAGTTCATCGGGCTTGTCGTCGTCGAGTAGAAGTTCGTCCATACGCCGCCAACCGAACGCTGTACCGTGAAGGTCACCGCTTGGTTATAGACGCCAACGCTCGAAAGGTTCTTCACCGCCGCTGTAATCCAGAGCGGACTTTCGGTCGTCACAAGCGAAGTATCGCTCGTCTGCGAGAATCCGGCCGGCTGCGTGATCGAAAGGACTGCCAGATCGTTCGTGTACTGGAAGCCGTCGAATTCGTCGGCACCAATATCCGGAGTCTGGTTGCCCTGCAACCGAAGATCGCCGTCGAAATCTCGAGCCTGCGTCGCTGTACCGAGCCACACGCCATTATTCGAAGCCGGGCTTTCGATGTAGGTCGTCGCGGCAGGTAAGTGCAGCGAATCGCTGGCGAACAGCGGATTGCCTGTCAGCGAATGCTGGTCCTGA
>DASYAJ010000328.1:0-1561 GCA_036501405.1 Kapaibacterium sp. (SeqCode) | reverse complement strand
GGGTCGCCGCGGGATTTTCAGAAGTGCTAGAAATCGATCCGGCCTATATGCGATCGCTATTTATTCTGCTGAATTTCTATACGCTTGGCATTGCAGGAGCAGCCTATCTTGGGGTTTGGTACGTTCAGCGGAAAAAATTCGCCGGCGATATTCGTTCCGAAAATAACATTCCTTCTTTCATCTTTCCAGGCTTTCGTTCCGTGCTCTTTACGGCGATCCTTCTCTTCGTTGTCATTACGGCGCTCTCACAATACCGCATTTATTTTTTCAATACAGTCCTTCTTCAGAGCATCGCGTTCGTTGCGGCAGGACTTTTTTCGGTATGGATGGGGCTTCGGGATGCACTCAGCCGCGAAAAAGCCTGGGTACTCTTCGGTTCCCTGCTCTTCCTGACGGGAATGTATCAATTGGCGACCAATATTGCTTCCATTCATCTCAGTCTTTCTGGCCGGTTCGAGATCACAGAAATCATCGTTGCATTAGCACTGGGATATTACGCTATTTCCGTGCTTGTAGCAGGCGCAAGAAAAGCTGGGCTGATGCTCACGCTGGCCGTGGCGATTTCCGCATCGCTCATTTCGCTGAATATCGTTCCGCCACGCTATCTCGCGGAACTCGATCACTTCTACACGTTTTTCTATCCGATCATTTTCGCCGCCATTGCGCTCTGGGTCGTGTTCGAGCGTTAAATTCCATAGTTCGGTAAGCGATCCCCGAAAATATCGTTGAACGGATTGATCCGTTTGTGCCGCGTCTTTTCGAGATCGACTTCCGCCACCGTTATTTCTTCTTCTCTCGACGAGGCTTGGGAAAGAATGGCGCCATTCCTATCGATAATGGCGCTCTCCCCGCGAAAGAGAAGCTGTTCGCCGCCCAGTTCTTCCGAACCGATACGATCGGCAAAGGCAAGTACGACTTTGTTTTCAAAGGCGCGTGTCGATAATGTCGCATGGAGCATTCCCGTCGTCGTCACGATATTGGAGGGCAGCGCAATCAGTTCGGCTCCCTCGATTGCCAGCTTTCGGAACGGTTCCGGGAACCGCCAGTCATAACAGATCGCCATGCCCACGCGAGCCGTTCCAGCCGATGTTTCGAGTGAGCAAACCGGGAACCCTCGATTGCCACGCGCAAATACTTTTGTCTCGTAATAAAACAGATGGACTTTGCGATAATGGCCTTTTAGCATTCCGGTTCTGTCGAACGCAAGCGCAGCGTTGAAGAGCCGCCGGTCTTCTCGCTCCAAAAATCCGATAACAACCGCTTTGCCTTCCTCACGCGCAATCGTTCCGATAGCGCTGGAAAGATCGCCATCGACCGCTTCGGCAAATGGGAACGCTTCCTCGGTGCTTTTAAAAAAATAACCGGTGAGTGCAAGCTCTGGCAACACGATAAGATCGGCATCGGTGGAACGAACGAAAAAGCGAAGCTTATCGAGGTTCTTCTCGACGTTCCGATACTCCGGACAAAATTGAACGCAAGCAATCTTCATCTTAAAACATCAGTGTGGTGGTGAACGTAAATTCCGCAAGCGAATAACTATAGAGCGTTTGGGTCGAGGTCA